>JBEIMO010000157.1:0-4432 GCA_040378625.1 Verrucomicrobiia bacterium
AAATAAATCTGCCTACCAGCTTGGCCATTGGTGATGCGATAACTTTTGATTTCACCGCAGGAAAGGGAGATCCTCTTCAGTCTGGACAAAGATATTATGTCGTGGACCTCGGGTCGGGAAACAAAGGTGTTTCTATGACACCTGCAGGGCCCGCCATATCTTTAACGGAAGATATCGATACGGCGTCTACCGTTTCAAAAGTCCGTCTTGATACGGTGGAAGACACGATTCTATCCGCGCTCTCCCGTGCGGGAACGATCCAATATCGTTTGGAAGTCGCGTCAAAAGACCTCGAAACCCGTTACGAGGCTACGGAAAATTTGATTTCCAAAGATGCCGACATCGACTTCGCAGAAGCCACGGTTCGTTTAAACCGCGCCCAGATGGCATATCAGGCGGCAATCCAGAGTGGCGCGAGAATTCAAAGTAATTCTTTGCTCGACTACATTCGTTAAGCTGCTAAAACCACGCCATGCTTGTCCAAGCGGAAATTGCGGGTCGTGAGGAATTCATTCCTGACGAAACGAATAATAAATTTTTTATGCCAGATGGCCTCATCGGGCTTTCAGACTTCAAAAAATTTGAGCTGATTGTTGACCCTGAGTCTTTGCCATTTGTGGTGCTCCGTTCGGTGGATGGAGATGGTCTTCAGATTCCCGCTGTGGAGCCGGTTGGATTGGTGGCCGATTACGTTTTGGATTTGTCTGATGAGGACTCTGAGGCGCTGGGATTGGTCGGCACAAATAAGACGCCGCTCATTTTAAACGTCGCCACGATCAAATCTTTCGAACCACAAAAAGTCACCCTCAACTTGGCGGCACCGATTTTGATCAACCGCCAAACACGCGTGGGCCGTCAGGTCGTTCTGGCCAATTACCAGAAGTATTCGACCACCCACGTGCTGATCGATGAGACGGCGTGAGTAAACATAGGGCCTAAACGATGCTTACTCTTTCTCGAAAAATTGGTGAGACGATCCAGATCGGAGACAATGTCGTTCTGGTGATCAAGCGCGTGGATGGTGATGTCGTCCGCATTGGCATTGACGCGCCGAAGACGATTCCGATTTACCGTGGTGAAATTTACGAGGAGATCAAGGCGCAGAACTTGCAGGCGATCCAAAATCCTCAGACTTCGCTGACAAAGCAAAACCTCGGAAAACTCCGCCTCGCCGCGCAGGCTGCGCGTTCTGCGATTTCGCAAAATCCTCCCGCTTCGGCTTCGCCCAAACCTGCCGAATAGATTTTCCGATTAGTAGTGGGTTTGGCCCCTCGGCTTGCGGCATTTCTCGGCCTCCGCAATTCACCGGAGTTGATTTTCCCTAAGCCTCCGCTTTTACTTGGCCGTTCATGGCGATTCGTTTTTTCAACACGCTCACGCGACAGATCGAAGATTTTGCTCCGCGTGAGGCAGGTCAGGTGAAGCTCTATACATGCGGGCCGACGGTTTATAACTTTGCGCACATCGGCAATTTTCGAGCCTACATTTTTGAGGATCTTCTGCAGCGTCACCTGGAATTGCGTGGATTCAAAGTGACACGCGTGATGAATCTCACCGATGTAGACGACAAGACGATTCGCGGATGTCGTGCGGCAGGGATTCCGTTGGCGGAGTTCACTCAGCCATTCAAGGCGGCCTTCTTCGAAGATCTCGATACGCTGCGCATCAAGCGCGCCGACCACTTCCCTGAGGCCACGGCAGATAACCATATCGCCCGCATGATATCGATGATTTCGACACTCGTTGAAAAAGGTCATGCCTACCGTGCTGAGGATGGATCGGTGTATTTCCGCATCCGTTCATTCCCAAACTACGGCAAACTGGCCCATTTCAATCTCGATGAGCTTCGCGATGGAGTTCGCGTGAGTAATGACGAATACGAAAAGGAAAACGTCGGCGACTTTGCCCTCTGGAAAGCCTGGGATCCTGCGGATGGTGATGTTGGCTGGGAAAGCCCGTGGGGCAGGGGACGTCCAGGCTGGCACATTGAATGCAGCGCGATGGCCACGGAAATTCTCGGGGATCAACTGGACATCCATTGCGGCGGAGAGGACAACATTTTCCCGCATCATGAGGCTGAGATTGCCCAGAGCGAATGCGTCACAGGTCATCCTTTTGTGCGGCTCTGGATGCACTGCAAACATCTCCAAGTCGAAGGCTCCAAAATGGCCAAGAGCGCGGGAAATTTCTTTACGCTCCGCGACTTGATGGAAAAAGGCTGGACCGGTCGCGAGGTGCGCTACGCATTGATCTCTGTCAAATACCGGGAGCCACTCAACTTCACCTTCGAGGGTCTTGCCGCTGCTCGCAGCGCGCTTCAGCGGCTTGATGAATGGACGCTCCGGCTCCGCGATGTGGCCTCGACAGCCACGGGAGAAAAATCCGTGGATGGCCTGGATGCTTTTGCTGCCGCCTTGGACGATGATCTCAATATCTCTGCGGCGCTGGCTTCGGTTTTTGATGTTATTCGTGACACAAACCGTCGCATGGATGCCGGTTCTCTCTCCCCTGAAGAAGCCAACGGTCTTCTCCAATGGCTCGCTGGCGTGAATTCTGTTCTGGGCTTTGACCCCGATGCCGAGCCCGTTCCTGCGGAAGTGGAATCCCTTCTCGTGCGCCGCACCGAGGCCCGCGCGGCGAAGGATTGGAAACTCAGCGACACCTTGCGTGACGAAATTCTTTCTCTCGGATGGGTCGTTAAAGACACCAAGGAAGGCCAAAAACTCACCCCGGCGCCGAAAGCCGCCTCAACGCATTAATACTATGTTTCCTGTTGAAGAATTTTTTGACCTCAGCCACTGCGAGCACCGCGCGCTCTTTGAAAACGTAGAGAATGTCTGGGAAGTTCTGCCAAAAATTGCGACCTACCTCCAGTTCCGCCTCAAACCCGGACTGCACGGCAAGCTCATCGGCAAACCATTTGTCAGTGCGGCGGTTTTCGTGGGCAAAAATACCATCATCGAGCAGGGTGCCATGGTCAAAGGTCCGGCATGGATCGGTGACAACTGCGAGATCCGCAGCGGATGCTACATTCGCGAAAACGTCATCATCGGCGATGGGGTGGTCGCCGGAAATTCGAGTGAATTCAAAAATTGCCTCGTCTTCGACAAAGCCCAAGTGCCGCATTTCAACTACGTGGGTGATTCGATTCTCGGGCACGGTGCGCACCTTGGCGCGGGAGTCATTCTCTCGAACGTGCGTCTCGATCGCGGTCCGGTCTCTGTTCAAACGCCCTCTGGTTCGGTTTCAACGGGCCTTCGCAAGTTTGGAGCGATTATTGGTGATGGTGTTGAAATCGGTTGCAACAGCGTGCTAAGCCCAGGATCTCTGGTAGGACGCCAAAGCGTCATCTATCCGGGCAGCCAGTGGCGTGGTTACCTCCCCGCTGGGCAGATCGCCAAACTAAAACAGGAATTTGAAGTCGTTCCACGCAGAGACGTGAACCACTAAAGAATTGCGGATTGGCGATTGCGGAATGCGGATTGATTTGTGAAATCGCTTGCCGCAGCATTCCAGACAAGAAAGGGTCAATTTAAATTGATTGCAATCCCTTGCTTTGTTGGGTAACAACAATCGGCAATCAGTATTTTCCCTAATGTCTCAATACCGTTTTTTAAATCATGTGGTCGTCTTTATTGCGATTATAATCCAAGTCCAGATTGGGTTAAGCGCCAGCGTAACGATCAATACTTCAGGTAACTGGACTGCATCTGCGACAAGTTTATCCAATGGCGATGCTTTGTTTTTTTCGGGTTCCAATGGAACAAGCATCAACAACTTTGCTGCAGCAAATCTCAACTCGATTTCTGGATTAACTTTTAATCCAACCGTTACGGGTAGTTATTCGGTCAACGCCAATGGGCTTTCCATAGGCAATTCTTCCGTAACGACAGGGGCCACTTATCAAAATTTGGTTCAGTCATTAATAGCTGTCGGCACTGCAATAGGCAGTTCTTGGACGGTAGGAGACACAGGCTATGTGGCAAATAGTTCAAATTACACTCACTCGCTCGGAAATTTTACAATAACCAATAACGCATTGCTTGTCGTTGACGGTTCATCAAACACCATTTTTTCTGGCATTTCCACTTCTGGAAGCAATTCGACCTACTTAGCGAAAATTGGAAGCGGAAATCTCACAATCGTAGGAGATTTGACTGTAGCAAGAATTGCAATTTCTGGCGGCGCCATTTCTGTTCCGACTGGTGGATATTTGCACAATCCAAGTTTTGAATTTGGTGACAACAATACTATCGGCGTCGGTATTAATGGAAACGGAACGCTGAATCTTGATGGAGGATACATTCAAATTAGAGATTTGGGAATTAGTTACAATGGAACCGGTGTAGTCAATGTTAACAGCGGCACCCTTAATGTGCGTAACGATTTAGGTATTGGCAATGGCGGAACAGGGAGCTTGAATCTTACTGGA
>JBEIMO010000158.1:0-4421 GCA_040378625.1 Verrucomicrobiia bacterium
ATGTTGCCGTTTCCGCCCCGAGTCGCTTGGCCTGATCAACCGCATCGATCGCTGTATTGCCTCCACCGATCACTAAAACTCGTCGCCCTATGGTAACCTCGCTGAGCGGCAATGCATGAATGTCTCGAATAAAATCCATAGCCTCGCGAACGCCCTCCCCGCGTTCTCCGAGGATTCCAAGTTGCGCGCCGGATCCCAATCCAACCCCGATAAAAACGGCATCGAATTTTTCCAGTAATTCCTGCGAACTGATGTCCTGCCCAACAACAATTCCTGTTCGAATCTCAACGCCCAGAGATTTGACCAATTCCACCTCCTGTAAGCTCACTTGAGGTTTCATTTTGTAATACGCCACCCCATAGGTATTGAGACCTCCAGCGAGGTTGTCTTTTTCGAAAATCGTTACCCGATGACCACGCTGAGCCAACTCTGCCGCACATCCCAAGCCCGCCGGACCAGCGCCAATAACGGCAATATGAAATGCTGTGGTCTCCTTCGCGGGCTTTAAAACAGATATTCCATGGTCCATGACATAATCCGTCGCATGGCGCTGGAGTTGCCCAATTTTAACAGGTTCGTGGTCATGCCCAACAACACAGGCCCCCTCACAAAGAACTTCCGTGGGGCAAACGCGGGCGCAGCTCGCTCCAAGAATATTCGCGGTGAGAATTGTTTTTGCGGCACCAACGGTATTGCCGGTGGAAATTTTTTTAATGAAGGCAGGAATGTCGATGCCTGTGGGACAAGCGGCAATGCAAGGAGCGTCAAAGCAGAAGAGGCACCGCAAGGATTCGGCAACAGCAGCCCCCGCGCTCAAAGGAGGCGTTTGCTCGTCCATCAAGGGATAGGAATTCTCAATCGATGCCATACCGAAGAGGTCTTTATAATACCAATTCCAGCGGGTGTGAGTTTTTATTTTTCCGCCTCGCTGTTTTGTTCGCGCTTGGGCGAATACCCCATGCCACAGCAACAAGTAAAATCTGTTCATCGACACCATTTTTACATACTCCTTTTTGTCATGAACGCATCCTGCCTCCCTGACGATGACTACTATCCTTTCATTGAAGCCCGTCACTGCGATCCGTTTCGCATCTTAGGAATCCGTGAGTCTGGAAAAAAAACTATCGGCCGCGCATTCAGGCCTGATGCGGCGAAGGCGAGAATCATTCCAGAGGGCAAGACTGAGAAACCCCAAGAACTCCGCCGCATCGATGATCACGGCCTCTTCGAAGGCGAACTGACCGGCATCAAACACGACGCCAATTACACGCTCGAATTCACAAGCCACGATGGGCAAACCTGGCGCGAGCGTGATCCCTATTCTTTCGGACCGGTTCTGGGCGAGATAGACATCTACCTTTTTAACGAGGGAACCCACTACGACATCTACAAAAAACTCGGTGCCCATGTAAAAGTTATCAACGATGTGCCCGGCGTTCATTTTGCTGTCTGGGCCCCATCCGCTCAGCGGGTGAGCGTGGTCGGAGATTTCAACGGTTGGGACGGACGCATCCACTCGATGCGCAAACTGACGCCATCCGGTGTTTGGGAAATTTTTCTCCCGGGCGTGCATGAAGGCGCCCACTACAAATTCGAGATCCGCAGCTTTGTGGGCGACGTGTTTTTAAAAACTGATCCCTATGCCTTCTTTGCCCAACACGGAACAAGCACCGGATGCATGGTTTTTGATCTTGGTCGCTATCAGTGGAATGACTACAATTGGCTGAAGAACCGCACGGCAAAAGACCAGTTCAACAGCCCGATGAGCATTTATGAGGTTCACCTCGGCTCTTGGCAACGCATCACGGAGGATGGCGACCGCTCCCTGAGCTATCTGGAACTTGTCGACCGATTGATTCCCTATGTGAAGGAAATGGGGTTCACTCACATTGAGCTAATGCCTGTCATGGAGCATCCGTTCGACGGTTCTTGGGGTTATCAAGTCGTCAACTACTACGCACCGACCAGCCGATTTGGAAATCCCGACGAGTTCCGCCATTTCGTCGACCGTTGCCACCAGGAAAATATCGGCGTCATTCTCGATTGGGTGCCCGGACATTTCCCGAAAGATGCCCACGGCCTCGCCCGCTATGATGGCACCTGCCTTTACGAGCACGAGGACCCTCGCCTTGGCGAACATCAAGACTGGGGCACACTCATCTTCAACTATGGTCGCAATGAGGTTAAAAATTTCCTCATCGGCAATGCACTATTCTGGCTCGACGAATATCACGTGGACGGATTGCGCGTGGATGCCGTTGCCTCGATGCTCTATCTCGACTACTCGCGCAAAGAAGGCGAGTGGCTGCCAAATTGCTTCGGCGGTCGCGAGAACCTTGAAGCGATTGCATTTCTCAAACGCTGCAACGAAGTCTGCTACGACCGGTTCCCTGGCGTGGCTATGATTGCGGAAGAATCCACCTCATGGCCCGGAGTCTCTCATCCCACCTACGCCGGCGGGCTAGGCTTTGGCTTCAAGTGGAACATGGGCTGGATGAACGATAGCCTGCAATACATCAGCAAGGACCCGATCCACCGCCGGTTCCATCAAGGTGAAATCACCTTCTCGATGCTCTATGCGTTCCACGAGCATTTTATCCTCGTTCTGAGCCATGATGAAGTCGTTCACGGCAAAGGATCACTCATCGACAAAATGCCAGGTGACTACTGGCAGAAATTTGCCAACTGCCGCATGTTCCTTGCGTGGATGTGGGCGCATCCAGGCAAGAAACTCATCTTCCAAGGAATTGAATTCGGCCAGTTCGCCGAGTGGAAACATGGATTCAGCCTCGACTGGCATCTCACGCAATCCCCGCTACACAACGGCCTAAGCCGCCTGATTCAGCATCTCAACTGGCTCTACACGCACGAACCCTCGTTCTACGAACTTGACGACAGTTACGATGGATTTGAATGGATCGATTTCAACGATGCCGATAATTCGGTCTGGTCATTCATGAGAAAATCCCGCACCGGCGCGACGATCATTTTCATCGTCAATGCCACGCCAGTCGTGCGCGAAGGCTATCGCGTGGGAGTCCATGACCCCGGATTCTACGAGGAAATTCTAAACTCTGATTCCGAAACCTACGGCGGCAGCAATGTCGGCAACTACGGGGGCGTCCATGCGCAAAAGGATTGGAGTTGGCAAAACCAACCTCACTCCATCCAAATCAATATTCCTCCGCTTGCGGTTGTCGCCCTGAAACACCGCGCAGAGTAATTACCCTGCAAACCTCACGCTGCGCGCTTGGAACGCGTGAGCATGAATTGATTTCCTTCGGGATCGACGCAGAGCGCGAGATGAGGCGGTTCGTCGGGTGTGTCGGAGTTTGGTTCCTGACGCAATTTGCCTCCGGCAGCGACAATTTCCGCAGCGCCTGCAACAACATCCGGAACTTGAAAAGCCATGCCGGTCCATGTGGTTTCATCCTCACCCCCGCTATGAATTCCGAGAATCGCACCGCAGATATCGAGTTCGGCAATGTGCTCGTTTTCGCGAATGACACGGCCTCCAAAAACATCCCGGTAAAAGGCGACGGCGCGAGCCGTATTTTTGGCCCAGATGATGTATTTAACGCGTTCGATGGTCATTTTACTGATTCCCAGTTGTAGTCGATAGTTCGCAGACGTTTTTGTTTGGCTCCCAATCTTGGCACACACGCAATGAGCGCTTTTGTATAGGGATGCTGTGGATTTTTTAGGACCTGCTCAGTTTCGCCGGATTCCACAATCTCCCCGCGGAACATCACAGCAACTCGGTCGCAGAGGCCACGAATGATGCCGAAGTTGTGCGTGATGAGAATGAGCGACATTCCAAACTCAGCACGCAAACGACGAAGCTCGGCGAGGATCTGAGCTTGAATCGTAACGTCCAAAGCGGTGGTTGGCTCATCAGCGACCAGCAAACGTGGACGACAACTGAGAGCCATTGCGATCATGGCGCGTTGCTGCATGCCACCGCTGAGCTGATGCGGATAGTCATGCATCCTTTTTTCTGGGTCAACAATACCGACGATTCCCAACCACTTCGCAACCTCGGCATCGATATCCTTAACATCTGGGCGGTGCAATTTGATCCCTTCTGCAATCTGGCTGCGAATCGTAAAAACAGGATTCAGTGAGGTCGCAGGCTCCTGAAAAACATAGGCAATGCCAGCACCGCGAAGCGCACGAATTTGTTTCTCGGACATTTTTAAAACGTCGTTCCCCTCAAATAAAATCTTACCCTCAGGAAACTCCGCGGGCGGGGATGGCAGAAGACCCGCAAGAGAGAGCGCAGAAACGCTCTTTCCGCTGCCACTCTCTCCAACAATCGCCAGCGATTCGCCATGATTCATGGAAAGGGAAACATTTTTAACAGCATCCACCGATCCAGTGTCCGTGCGGAAACTAATGGAGAGATTTTGGATTTCGAGAAG
>JBEIMO010000159.1:0-4399 GCA_040378625.1 Verrucomicrobiia bacterium
CTGCGACATGTTTACGTCGTCGTTGGGATGCACAGGCTTTTTAGAACCCTTCTCGCCGCCTGCAATTTCAATGGCGCGGTTCGAGATGACCTCGTTGGAGTTCATGTTGCTCTGAGTGCCGGAGCCTGTCTGCCAAATGCGCAGCGGGAAGTGGGCGTCGAGTTTTCCTGCGATCACTTCATCAGCCGCCTGCGCGATGAGATCGCGTTTTTCAGTACTGATCTTGCCGAGGTCTGCGTTCGTAAGGGCGGCGGCTTTTTTCAAAATGCCGAGAGCCTTGATCATCTCGGGCGGCAGGATGTCCTCGCCGATGTCGAAATGAATGAGCGAACGGGCCGTCTGTGCACCCCAGTAGGCTTCATGCGGAACGGAGATTTCGCCCATCGAGTCGGATTCAATGCGGTGCGTGGCGGGGTCGTGTGGAGCGGATGAGGTCATGGAGAAGTCTAAGCTTTAAGCGGAGGCGAGTGGCGCAGGAGGTTTCGAGGTATGCAGGCTAAAATTTTCCTCCCTCTGTGCTCTCTGTGTCCTCTGTGGTTAATTTTCAGGAATTCGCGTTACAGGTGCCGGATAAGGTCGCTTTTTTCGAAGCGGACTTTGGGGAGGGAGGCGTATTTGTCATCAGCAGACCGGTAGCCGGCGGCGCAGGCTACGATGGTGTTGTAGCCTTTGGCGGGGAGATCGAGGATGGCGTCGTATTCACGCGGGTCGATGCCTTCGAGCGGGCAGGTGTCCACGCCAACAAGCGCGGCGGAGGTCATGAAGTTCCCCAGGGCAATGTAAACTTGACGGGCGGCCCATTCGCGCACCCAAGCCTGACGCGGTCCGGCGATGACATCCGACATCATCATGTCACGATAAAAACCCAGCGACTCCAGTGTTATTCCACGAACTTCCGCAATACGGGCGAGGTATTTTTCCATGTAGGGGACATCGACCTTTTCGGGAATCGCAAAGACGACGAGATGCGAGGCATCAGTGATCTGTGATTGATTCCAAGAGTGCGGACGGAGCTTGGCGCGGAGGTCGGGATTGGTGACGATGAAGAACTGCCAAGGTTGAAGCCCGTAAGAGGATGGCGAAAGAACGAGCGAGTCCTCGAGCGCTTGCCACACGTTGGCAGAGATTTTTTGGGA
The DNA here is from genome assembly GCA_040378625.1 of Verrucomicrobiia bacterium. Lineage (GTDB taxonomy): Bacteria > Verrucomicrobiota > Verrucomicrobiia > Chthoniobacterales > Terrimicrobiaceae > UBA967. Next base: position 1,137 of record JBEIMO010000159.1, read on the forward strand.
AGCGTCAAATTGCTTGGTGGCGTAGCGCCAGGATTGTGCTGCGAGGAGTTGATCGGTGGAAATAGGATTCATGCGACACGCATGGGAATGCCACGCGCCTTGAACATCAAGTGATTTTTACTTCGGGGTTGACAATCTCAGCCAAATGCCATACTTAGTATGGCATGAAAATGACAATGCATATTGATGAAGAATTATTGGACCGCGTTATTGAGTCCTACGGGTTTGCCAGCAAAACCGAAGCTGTTGAGATGGCCCTTCGCGAGATGGATCGCAAGATGCGCTTCAAAGCTTTTGTTAAAGCTGGAATCGACTTTTCACCTGGAGAGTTGAAAGACGCCGTGGATCCCAACTACGACGTTCTTGCCATGAGAGCCGCTGAGACATCAACCGCCTACAAAGTTTCCCATGCACGCAAGCGTCGTCGTTGATAGCAACATATTCATTGGGCTCCTGCGACGTGACATTGATCCCGTGCGATATTTGGGAGAATGGATCGGCGATGGCGATTTGGTGACGTGCGGAATGATCCGTGTCGAGGTCGAACGCGGCCTGCGCGTTGAAAAAATCCGCCGCACTCTTGGGGGATTTTTTTCTGTGATGATCAACGTGCCAACGACCAACAAAATCTGGGAACAGGCCACAGAAATGGCGTGGAATCTTGATCGCAAAGGAAAGGTATTGCCGGCGCAGGATATTTTAATCGCCGTCTCCGCTTTGGCCCACGGGGCGGCTGTGCTTACAGATGATGGCCATTTTGAGGAAATCCCCGGGCTGCAGGTTTTGAAGGCCTCCAAGACTTTGGACAAATGGTAGCAAACTGTCGGCGAATTCTTCGCCTTTGCGGACTGGTATTTTAAAAAACCGTTTGCCTACGCTCCGTGCATGGAATCCATGCGCATTCAGGAAATGCCGGTTACCGATCGGCCACGCGAAAAAGCCGAGCGACTTGGCTTTGAATCCTTATCCGACGCCGAGTTGCTCGCGATTTTTATTCGCACAGGCATTCCCGGGAAAAACGCCCTACAAGTTGCCGGCGACTTGCTCCGCGAGTGCGGTGGGTTCACCGAACTTGCCCGCTGCAAGCCCAAGGAAATCCGTAAACGCGGCAAAGGCATTGGCCCGGCGAAGTCGATCGAGCTCGCTGCGGCATTTGAAATTGGTAAACGCCTTGCTCGGGGAAACACACTCGCGCCCTTACTCGATACGCCAGATAAAATATTCGAGGTCTTTGGGCAGGAATTTATGGCCCTCCGCCAAGAGTCGCTGCGCGTCCTGCTTCTCGATACAAAGCTCAGGCTGATCCGCGCCGAAGAAATCTCCCGCGGTTCGCTGAACGAGTGCCTAGCGCACCCGCGTGAGATTTTTCGACAAGCCATTATCCATAGCGCCTACGGCGTGGTCGTTGTCCACAACCATCCCAGCGGCGATCCGACACCCAGCCAAGCGGACTACCGCATTACTCGGAATCTCAGGGAAGCCGCCCAGCTTCTTCAGGTGAATTTGGTGGATCACGTGATTCTTGGCTCGCCAGATGGCGGTCGGGTTCCATTCTATAGTTTCAAAGAATCCGGCATCCTATGAAAATTCATCCCACAGCGATTGTTTCCCCATTGGCCAAATTGGCGGACGACATTGAAATCGGACCGCGCGTTATCATTGGCGATGAGGCAACCATTGGCGCGGGATGCGTTATTCAGGCGAATACGGTCATTGATGGAAAAATTACCATCGGCGAAGGAAACTTCATCGGTTACGGAGCCATACTGGGAGCGCCGCCGCAGGATTTCGCCCACTCGCCAGATATCGTGAGCGAAGTCACCATTGGAAATAACAACCGCATCCGCGAATACGTCACCATCCATCGTGGCACAAAATCCGGCACAGCAACCCGTGTTGGAGACCGATGTTTTCTCATGGTGGGATGTCACCTGGGACACAATGTCGAGGTCTGCAACGACGTCATCATAACAAACAACGTCCTCTTGGCTGGCTATGTGCATGTCGCGGATTTTGCCGTGTTGGGTGGCGGATCCGTTTTCCATCAGTTCATGCGCATTGGAACAAGGGCCATGATTGCGGGCGGTTCGCGTTTTAACAAAGATATCCCGCCATTTGTAACGGCAGATTCCTACAACGTGCTTCATGGAATCAATATGATCGGGCTCCGCCGTGCTGGAATGAACGTGGAGAAGCGCAAAGAAATCCGCGACGCCTTTAAACTCGTCTTCCGCAGCAATCTTCCCATCCGCGCTGCCGTGGATCAGGCACGGAGCACCTCCTGGGGACCCGAGGCCCAGCAATTTTTTGACTTTATCGCCGCCAGCAAACGCGGCTGCTGCACCTCCAGAAACCTTGGATCCCAATCCGAGGCTGAAGAGGAATAGGATTTCACAGTCACATTTTTATGGCGTTTTGAATTACGGCAGCGAATACCAAGTGGCCTTGCCTGCGCCATGGCGGGCGAGGTGACCTTGCATCAGCAATTTTTTGAAATGCTCCTTCAGCGTGTTGCGGCTTGCTCCCGTGGAGCGAATCATTTCACCGATTGTGATCCGGCCGCGCTGGCGCGTCGTCTCGAGAATCTGCGCGGCCAGCTCTGGCAGGACAGCCATCATGAGTTTCTCGCGCTCCACTTTTTCTGCCAAGCGACGCTTCTGCTGCTGCATGGCGCGCATGAAGAAGAAAATCCAAGGCTGCCAATTTGGGGCATCGGTGCGGATTGTTGACTGCGTTTGGCGCAAGGCCAGGTAGTAGGCTTCCTTGCTGTTTTCAATGACGCTCTCGAGTGACGAATACGGAACATAGGCATATCCAGCCTGCAGGAGGAGAAGTGTCGTTAGAATGCGGCTCAAGCGGCCGTTGCCGTCCTGAAATGGATGAATTTCTAGAAATGTGACAATGAAAACGGCAATGATCAGCAAGGAGTGAACTCGACCTGTGTCCCGGGTTTGATTGAACCAGTCCACAAGCTCTTGCATCCGGCGAGGTGTATCAAAAGGCGTTGCTGTCTCAAAAACGACGCCAATCATTTTCCCGTTCGCATCGAAAGCGCCTACATCATTTCGCAAGGTTTTATACTCCCCGCGATGCCGCTCGTCCTTTGCACTGTATCGCAAGAGGTCCCGGTGGAGTTGTTTGATGTGGTTCTCTGTGATAGTAATGTCTTTCCACGCATGGAAGACGGATTCTATTGCTTCTGCATAACCTCCGACTTCTTGTTCATCACGCGTCGAGAATTTCTTGATTTCGAGGTTGGCAAG
>JBEIMO010000160.1:0-4378 GCA_040378625.1 Verrucomicrobiia bacterium
CTGTCATCGACACGGCGGCAGCAATCGTTTCGCGATTTCCTAATTTTTACCAGTGGTGGGATTCTTCACAGAAAGAAAACTTAAAGGGGCCAAACTACGCCTATCCCCGCTTTGGAACCAGATGCATGGCTGACACAATCCAACTCTCGCGCAATGTCCGCGCCCATTTAAAAACGCATCCTCTCACGATTGGGCGGTTGGATTTTTTATTAACGGCCAGCGACACGGCGGCGAATAATACCCTGACGAAATCCCTGGCCGAATCATTGTCCCAATCGAATACAGCCCCTGTTCGTGTTTATGAATTTCCCGCAAAACTGGGGATCCCACACGACATGATTGACCCCGCACAACCGAACGCAAATACGGAAATTTCCTACGCTAAAATTTTGGAACTCCTCGGAATCAGCCCTCCTGAAACAAGACCCTAATCGGTTTTTGCTGGAAACAAGCCCTCGACCGCCTCAAATTATATCCATGCAACTACACATCACACCGCGAAACATGACCCTCACCGGCGCCATCTATGAAGTCGTCGCCGAAAAAATCAGCCATCTGGAAGGTCATGGGGAATCCCTCATCGCCGCGCACATCGTTCTTCTGCACGATCACGACCGCAAAAAACCCTTTCACGTCAAAGTGCACATTGCGCTCTCCGGCCCTGACATTCATGCCGAGGACTCCGAAGCCGATCTCTACGTCGCGATCGACAAGGTTGTGGACAAACTTTCGCGTCAGATCAGCAAGATGAAGACCCGCAAAAAAGATCACGACAAACACCGCTCGCAACTCAAGCGCGAGGCCGTGAAACGCGGATACACTCGCCGCTAAGGCCCAGTGGAAGACTACAAGGTCAAGCTTGAGGTCTTTGAAGGCCCACTCGATCTGCTCCTCTACCTCATCAAACGCGATGAGGTGGATATTTATGACATTTCGATCGAGCGGATCACCAAACAATACCTCAGCTACATCGAGGCCTTTCAGGTTTTAAATATTGAGTTGGCCGGCGAGTTTATCGTCATGGCGGCCAATCTCCTTTACATCAAAAGCCGCACCCTCCTGCCGGTCGATCAACAGATGGCCGAGGAGGACGCCGAAGAGGAGGATCCGCGCTGGGAACTCATTCGCCAACTCATTGAATACAAAAAATTCAAGGAAGCGGCAGCCCTTCTACGCGATCAGGAGACCAAACAGGAAAACCTTTTCGCACGAGTTCCGGTGACGCCGGATCTTGCTCCCGTTGAGAACATCCTTGTTGATGAAGTCGGAATCTTTGACCTGATTCATGCCTTTCAAAAAATCCTCAAACGCCTCGAAAAAAAGCCCGAGAATCTGGCAGAGATTTTTGCCGAAAATTTCACGGTCTCGGATAAGATTGAGCATGTCCTTCGAATTACCCAATCCGGAGTTCCTGTGCGATTTGAGGAACTTTTTGCGGATGTCGCCGGACGCACTGAGATTGTCGTGACATTTTTGGCTATGCTGGAATTGATCCGCCTCAAGCAACTGCGAGTTCGACAGGAAGGGCTTTGTGGAGAAATCTGGATCGACCGCGTTGAACCGACACAATCTGTATGACCGAAGAACCACTTTTTCCGCTCCACCGCATCGTTGAAGCCATTCTTTTTGCCTCCCAAAAACCGGTTTCGTCCAAGGAACTCTCGTCCATTTTCAAAGGCGCTGCCGAAGCGGCCAAGGAAAACCCAGCCATCGCGTGTTTCGAAAAAATCAAACACGATCAATTTGAAGAGGCGATACGCCAACTGGAACAGGAATATGCCGAGACCGGAAGGTCCTTCGAAGTCCGTGAAAGTGCCGCAGGATGGCAACTTGTAACCAAAGCGGATTTCGCGCCTTGGCTGCGTCAACTCTTCCCGGAAAACCGCCAAGCCCGACTGAGCGCTCCAGCCATGGAAACGCTCGCCATCATTGCTTACCGACAACCAATCACCCGCGCCGACCTTGAAGCTGTTCGTGGGGTGGCGGTGGATGGAGTGATGCAGACTCTCTTGGATCGCGGACTGGTCCGTATCGCCGGACGTTCGGAAATTCCCGGTCGTCCGCTTCTTTACGAAACAACCCAGTTTTTCATGGAGCATTTTGGTTTGAAAAATTTGGATGATCTTCCGAATGCCTCGGAACTCCGTCGCATTCCGCTTCCTAAAGCTGAAGTTCCCTCAACTCCCGAGGTTGCGAAGGAATCAGAGACTTCTCCCGAAGCCGAAACCTCAACTCCCCAAGCCGTGGAAGCACCCGAATCTGAGGAAACTCCCAGCGAACAACCTGCTGAAGAATCTGTGAAATCCGAGGAACTCGATAACAAGGACCTATGAGCGACCTGACTGAACTCCGCCAGAAGATCGACGCCATCGACACGGAGTTGCTCCGCTTGCTCAACGAGCGCGCCACAGTCGCCAAAGAAATCGGCGTCATTAAAAACAAGTCTTCCCTGCCGATCTACTCACCCGACCGGGAAATGAAGCTTCTCCGCAGTCTTGTCGAGCGGAGCAAGGGTCCACTTGGCACGGAAGCGATTCATGCCATTTATCGGGAGATTATGTCGGCATCGATCGCTCTTGAAAAAGATGTGGCTATCGCCTGCCTTGGTCCATCAGGCAGTCCGTCCCATCAATCCTCGTTAAGAAAATTCGGATCCAGCGTCCGTTACACCCTCCTGCCATCGATTGCCGCTGTTTTCGAGGAAGTATCGTCCAACCGCGCCGATTGCGGGGTCGTGCCGATGGAAGATCCGGAACATGGATTTCTTGGAGCTACGCTGGATGAACTTGCTGAAACCGAACTCTCGATTTGCACCGAGATGGATTCCGAATTCGCCGAGGGTCCGCGTCACATTGTCATCGGCCGACAATCCAATGCACCGAGCGGTCACGACCAAACTCTCGTTCTTCTCCGGCTTACAAACAAACCCGGCGCGCTTGTTTCAGCATTGGAGCCATTCCGGGAAAATCAAATCAACCTCACCCACTTCGCGAGCCGAACATCCCGCGACGGAAAGAGTGAGACGCTTTTCTTCGTCCAAGCGGATGGACATAAAAACGACCTGGAAGGCTCCGACTTGTTTCAATCACTTTCCCAAAACTGCCGTGCTGTAAAAATCCTCGGCAGCTATCCGATCCCGCAAAAGTGAAAACGATTCTTGATACCATTCTCGCGGATGTGCGTGAAGAAGTGGCGGCCGCCAAATTGGCAACTCCTCTCTCTGAAATTCGTGCCCGTCTCCATGATGCTCCGCCGGTCCGTAACTTCGCCTCTGCGCTTTCTGAAAGATTTTGTCTGATTGCCGAGATCAAGGAACGCTCGCCAAGCGTTGGGCCGATGAGACCTGAAAATGTCCGCGATGCCGCCAGCGTTTATTCTGATTCGTCATTGGTAAAAGCCGTTTCGATTCTTACCAACGAACGCCACTTTGGCATGAACGTAGACCGCCTCGCGGCGATCCGTCCCACAATCCCCCACCCTGTTCTTAGAAAGGATTTTTTTGTGGAGGAATACCAGATCCATGAAGCCCGTGCGTATGGGGCAGATGCCATTCTTCTAATGGCCAATGTCTTGGATGCTCCCCGACTTCAAGGGTTTTACGATTTGGCCAGGGAACTTGGAATGGACGCCCTTTTTGAAATCCATACCACCGAGGAAATCGACCAACTCCCCGGCGATGCACGAATTGTCGGAATCAACAGCCGCAAATTCAAAGCCCAATCAGGATTTGTGGGATCAACGGGTTCATCGGAAAAGGATTTCAGCTTGGAAATGTCGGCCTTCGATCTGGTGGATCAACTTCCGTCGGGATGTATACGGGTTGCGGAAAGTGGCATTACCCCGTCCACTCTTCCGGGCGTTGCCAAAAAATTCCACGCCGCTCTCGTAGGAACGTCTCTTTTGCGTGATCCACGAGGCATTCGCGAATGCCTGCGGGATTTTGAATCTGCAGCCTCCGCTTGATTTTCCCATGCCAACAAAAAACTCCAACGGTCGGTTTGTTGTTGTCGGACTATTGATCCTCTCACTCATCGCGTTTGGAGCAACCGTCTGGAACTACTCGCGCAACAACCCGATGAGTCGCGAAGCGCGTTTGAAATCGAATGGAAGCCCTGCCATTGTCACAGCAAAGTTCGACAACCAGATCCGCGTCACATCCGGTCAACGCGTCGTCGTGCGTATCAACGGAGACACAACCAAGGCGCACAGCGGCTTGATGACCGGCGTGTCACCGGAAGGTGTGGCAACGATCCAAATCGATGCCGCAGTCACTGCTCGACCTTCCGCGAAAGCGAGCGTCAGCATTGACGGCACAGTCGCTCCCGAGACCTCTCGGCCATAAGTCGAGACTTTTTTTCGCTCGTCAAAAAATTTTGAC
>JBEIMO010000161.1:0-4333 GCA_040378625.1 Verrucomicrobiia bacterium
GGCGGTTGGGACGTCATTTGCTTTCGCGGGGTTGGGAGCACGGCACAGCCGCCCAACGGCATGGACGTCCGTTCATTTTCAACAAATGAATCCCTCGCCGAGGCCTTGAAAAAACTGCCTCGTGAGCCGGACGTCATCTTTCACGCGGCAGCTCTTTGTGATTACGTTGTCTCTAAAGTGGATGGTGTTTCTCATCAAAAAAAACTCTCCAGTCGTAGTGGAGAAATCACCCTGCATCTGAAGCCAGCCATTAAAGTTCTTCCGCAATTACGCGACTGGTTTCCTGCCGCAAAGATTGTCGGTTGGAAATATGAACTCGATGGTTCGCGTGCTGACGCCCTCAATCGTGCAACTTTGCAAATCCAGGAATCGCGCACCGATGCCTGTGTGATTAATGGTCAAGCCTACGGCACAGGCTTTGGCATCCTTCGCTCTGGATTCGATCTTCTCGAGTGTCCTGACAAATCCTCCCTGGCCAAATCCCTCGCAGAACTTTTTTGAGTTTCTATCGCCGTTGTTGGCGATGGAAAAGATAGGCAATTTTACGGTTTGTTCAGCCAGTTGTGGAAATACCGGGCAATAGGGTTTTTGAGGTTGGCGAGTTCATTGGAGGAGGATTTAACAGCGTGAATGATGTGAGGAATCCACCAAATGAAAATCAGAGCAAGGATGAGGGGTGATTTTTTAAAGGTTTGGCGGCCCATTGCACTCCAATCTGCCAAGGCGCGCTTGAGAAAAATTTCGACAAGGGCGATAAGGGCGGTGGCGAGAATCAATCCCAGAGCAGGAAAGGCGAGGGCATTGAGTTCTAAAGCCCGTTGAAACATCCCATGCGTGATGGCGCAGGCCGAGCGTGTGCCCCCGCAAAACGCGCAGGGAAGACCGGTGATGGAGTGAAATACACACGGCATGACGCCAAGCGGGCGCTCGGGGTTCTGAAAAAACAAAATCAGAAAAACCAAAACAGCTAACGCAATCAAGACGGCCCGAAACAAGTATTGGTAAGGTAGGAGCGGGGGCTGAGGGGTCCGCGAGGTCATTCTTCCTCTTGGGAATCCACAGAAACTTTCCGCTTCTTTCCATCGCCAGATATGACGAGTGTGATCTCGCCTTTCGGGGGATGTTTTTGAAAATGAGTTAATATTTCGGAGGGCGTGCCGCGCAGATATTGCTCAAAGGTTTTGGTGAGTTCCCGGGCAACGCAAACCAGTCGATCCGGGCAGGCGGTGTGGAGGGCATCGAGTGTTCGTTCAATGCGGTGGGGTGACTCAAAGTAAATACTCGTTTCGCTTCGTTCGGCGGCAGCGGATATCTCATTGGCGCGGCGACCGCTTTTTACGGGAAGAAATCCTCCGAAGTAAAATCGGTCGGTTGGAAATCCAGATCCGACAAGAGCAGTAATGACGGCCGAGGGGCCGGGCAGGACAGTCACCGGCAGGTTCTTTTCAAGGCAGGTTCTGACGAGGCGGTGTCCTGGGTCGGAGATTCCCGGCATCCCGGCATCAGTAATGAGGGCGATTTTATGGCCCTCTGCGATGCGGGAAGCGAGTTCTTCCGCACGGGCGGATTCATTGTGTTCGTGCAGGCTGACAAACGGCTTTTTGATGCCAAGATGCGCGAGGAGCATTCCGCTATGGCGGGTATCTTCAGCGGCAACGAGGTCGGCGGATTTCAGCACCTCCAAAGCGCGGAGGGTTATATCCTGTCGGTTGCCGATGGGCGTTGGAACGATGGTCAGCACGGGAGCGATTCCCGGAGTATCACCATCCCTCGGTGATCTGGGCAGCGAGGTTGTTGGCCAAATCCGCTGCGGCGTCGGACATGGCTTGGCGCTCGATGGTTTGAATGTCGTTTCCGCTAAAGAATGAGGATTTTCCTGTGGCCGTTCCGCTCATTAATTGAGTTCCTCTGGCTTGGTCGATAATCGTATATTTCACGTTAATGGTGAGACCGAATTCGCTCGTCGCGAGAACGTTGTTTTGCACCGCGCGGAGTGAGCTTCTGCTGACATCCGTGATTGTGCAATTAAGCACGGCATCGGCATTCGCGGAATTGACGATCCTGTAGGTGCCATCTTGCTGGAGGCGCTTGATCACAGTATCGGCAAAGAGCGATTCCAAGCGAGGTTTGTAGGTATCGTTTTTAAAATTCGGGACCGAGAGAGTGCGCACGGAACGCATCGCGGTTGGGCGAACTTCTCCGAGTTTGTAACCGCAACCAGAGAGTAAAAGGGTGCCGGTAACCAACGCGGCAGTCAGAAGAGTCTTCATGGATTTGGCAGCGCCGGTTCGACAGTGGACATGGGCAGTGCATTGCCAGAATCGGTGCGGAGCTTGGGCTTATTCACGACGGGAAGTTCATCAGGAACGATGTCGCGTTTTTGAGGACCATTAAAATTGGAAAGAGAAGACGATTCCACCTGCGTTTGGAGACGGCGTCGGAGAGAGGCTTTTTCGCCTGTTTCCGCTTTTTCAGGACCGGAGCGCAGAGCGTCATCACCCGCTTCGCTACGGAGGGCCTGAATGCGTTCCTGAGCAAGTTTGGCGTTGGGAGTTCCTGGAGCACGGCGAATGACGTCGTTATAATAGATCGCGGCGGCCTTATAATTTTTGAAGCGGTCGTAGTATCTGGCGATTGTCAGCAAGTCGTTCGATTCCTTTTCGGTCATCTTTTTCAGGTTGTCACGAGCTTGGGCGGCTTTTTCGTTTTTCGGATATTGGAGTAAAAAATCTTCAAACGTATTTTTCGCCGTGATCAGCGCGGTGAGGTCCTCGGATTTTCCAGTATCTCCGAGTCTCATGTAGATGTAACCAATCTGATAAAGCGCATCATCCGCAATGGAGCTGTGCGGATAGCGGTCGAGGACTTTCTGAAAAGCGGCAGCAGCTTCCTTTGTTTTGCCCTGACGCTCGTAGGTTATGCCTAGATTGAATTGCGCGACCGGAGCATTTTTGCTGTAGGGAGCATTTTTGATAATGGCGGAGAACATCTCCTCGGCACGATCCGAGCCGGGAACAATTTCCAGTCCCAAGAATTTGGTTTTCCGTCCGCCGAGAAATTCGTTGGCGATGAGAACCTGACGGGTCACTGCCTTCTCAAAATCCGGCGTGTCGGGATATTGACTGATGAGCTTCTGGTAGGCATCAAACGATTTGGTCACGTCGCCTTCGCTGTCGAAAAGTTCAGCAATGCGGTATTGCGCTTTGGAAGCCAGTGGCGATGCGGGGTTGCTCTTGATGAAGCGACGGTATTTTGAAATCGCTTTGGATTTGTTGCCCTCATCATCAATCGCCTTGGCCTCATCGAATGCGGCCTGCTCGGCGGGGGTGGTGTTGAGGTTCACTCGCTGACGGACGGGCGTCGGTTCAGGAGTTGGACGGCTATCGGAACTCTGGCCAAAAAGAGGCAGGGACGCTGCCAATACTGTTGCCAGACCTATCAGTGAAAATCGGAAGAACATCGCTGTCATGCACACTATGAATTTGAATCTCTTGCGTCAAGGTTGCTGCCGAGTGAATCCGTCCGACCCAAGAAGCGCGGTTTTTAGTTCGGGCATTACAGGATTCGAGCCAAACCAAAGACTGAGGAAGGCGCGTTGAAAATTCCGTCCGGCGATAGAGCCTTTCAGTTTATCGCCATCATAGACGAGGGTGTTGTTTCCAATGAGACGCACGATTTCCACCCCGCCGGTTTGAAGCGGGCCAAACATGGAAATAAAAGTGTCGCGGTCTTTTTCATATCCTTCGTAAGTGAACGTGACGCTGTCGTTGAACTGCGCTCTCCAAGCCTGACTGACCTGATTTTGGTTCACTGATTTGAGAAAGGTAAATGTGAATTGAAGTGGCCCAGGCGCGCCAATGACTGCGCTCTCCGAGCGAATGGGCAGAGGAGAGTAAAATGCCGCCACATACGCTTTGACGGGGATGATCAAAAGGGTGACGGTCCGCAATCCAGCCCCATTGAGAGCGAGTTTTTCTCCATTGATTTCAACTTGCGGCGGAATTTTGACGCCTTGGATTTCGAGGCAGTAGGCGGGGCAGAGTAAAACAAGCAGGAATAGTGCTGTTAAAAGGCCGCTTTTGATCGATGTCACAAAATTCCCGTAGTCCATAAAATGGGTTCCGTCAAATCGCTGGCAGGGCCAGATTTAATTCCGTTGCTGGAATTACCAGGGATGCGGCGTTGAGGCACCGGGAGGCTTTGCTGTTAAGCCACGCTGGCGGACATCATGTCACCATCGAGCCATCGGAATATCGAGTCGCTCACTTCCGCAGGCATTTCCAAGGGAGCAAAAAGGGATCCGTTTGGCAAAGTTTCGAGACTGGCTTTGGGA
>JBEIMO010000162.1:0-4312 GCA_040378625.1 Verrucomicrobiia bacterium
CCGGCATCCAGCGCTTTGGCGGCAAAAGCCGAGAGCGCAGTGAGCGTTGCGAGCCCTGTGACCGTTTTGGATCCCGGTGCTGTCCAGCATAGCCTGGGTGGACATTTTGAAGGCAAATGGTTCGTTCACTCTCTCGTGGCGACCTACGCTGATACAAATTCCGTCGGCAACGTTTATTTCGGCATGTATGCCATGTGGGTCGGCAAGGCGCGCGAATTGTTCTTCAACCGAGTGATGCCGAAGTTCAACCTCGAGAACACGCCGTTCTACATCCTCACCCGTTCATTTGAGCACAAGTTTGTGCGCGAGACCCGTGAGTTTGAGACTGTGCGCGTGAAGATCCGGGTGGCCGGCTACAACCGCAAATTCGCGACCTTGGAACACGAGATTTTTGATTCCCAAGACAACCTCCTCGGCAAGGGAAAACAGACCCTCCTCTTTGTGTCCTCCTCCGACTACAAGATGCTCGATATTCCGCCGGACGTTCACTCGGCATTTATCGCGCACATTTAAGCGGATCATGAGGTTCAGAGCGTCAGTCCTGGTTCCTGCCGCCATTGCCGCGGTTTTGATGGGGGGGCTGTTGGTCGTTTGCAAAAAACAGGGGCCATTGCCCCCTCCGCCCCCACCACAACCGACTCCGCTTCCTACGCCGACCCCGATCCCTGCCTTGGTCCGCAAACCCTTGCCGACCGCAACCCTTTTCAATGGGCTTTCCTTGGAATCCGCGGTGGTTGCGGTTCCGGGAAAAGAACTGGCGTCGCGTGATCGCAAGGAATCGGACGCCTACACGGTGGAGGTGACAATCCGCGCCCAACTGCCGCGTCCCGCTACGACATTGGAAGATCTTTCGGCGAGTGACCGTTCGCTCAACAGCGTTTTTAAAAACCTTCCCGAGTTGCTGGATCACTCCTCGGTTTCTCCGTTTTTCAAAAAACTCTATGAGTTGAAGACCGCCGACCTTAAGCGAAATGTCAGTCGTTTGGATGCCGTTCTTTCGCGCCACAATTTCTTCGATTGTGAAACGATCCTCGAAATTCAAAATCCCGTCACATCCCGCCGCGCTATGTTGATTTTGGCTGATATGGATGTGAATACCGACGGCACCGATGGGGATCGCAATTTCAAGGTGGATGGCTCTTCCCCGACGTTCCTTCCTCAAACCAGTTACCGCTGGCCGAAGCAAACCGAGCGCGTCAATCCGTTCCTTGCTGGGGAGGAGAAAAAGTTCCATTCCTTCACAGCGGAATTGTCCCAGCCTGATTTAAAACCGGCACGTATTGAGGAATTGAAGGCCGGCATTGATCTCGCCAAACGCCGGATCAATGACCTCAAAAAATGGAGTTTCCTCATTTCTGAGACCGATCCGTTTATTGTCCTTCCCGGTTTTATGATGCGCGATTCGAGCGCTCCATTTGCCCCGAAAATTGGCGATTACGCTGTTGTTCTTTATAACGGCAAGGGATATCCAGCCATCTTGGGGGACGCTGGCCCCTCTCACAAAATGGGCGAGGCCTCTTTGATTCTCTGTAAGGAGCTGAATAAAAAAACATCGAACATTGCCCGTCCTGTTAGTGATCTCAAGGTCACCTACCTGATCTTCCCCGGTTCGGCGGAACCTAAAAATACTCCCCCTGATCTTGATGCCTGGCGCCAAAAATGCCTTTTGCTTACCGAGGAACTCGGGGGCCTTCATGCCGAACTCCATCAATGGCCTAACCTCGTTCCTGCATGGCCGACGCCAACTCCATCCCCGACACCATCGGCAACGCCGCTTGTTTCGCCCTCTCCTTCACCGACTCCGGAAGTCACCCCAAGTCCAGATTCATCAGCCCATCCGACTCCTGAGCATTCCCCTCAAGTTCCTTAGAGCTTTATCCTCTGTCGGTTTTTACGACTTCGAGTATTTTTCCAAGTGAACAAAAAATCCGCCGAGGTCGATTTTTTGGCGATATTCGAGTTTTAGTTTTTGGCTGCGAGGTCTGACAGAAACAGGATTTGCAAAAACCAGCCGTCCGCCAGGTTTCAAGGCGTTTTCGGCGACAGAAAAAAGATCCGCAATCAGTCCCTCAAGATCTGGAATCGGAACACGGCGTCCCATTGGAGGATTCGATATAATCAAGGAAACCGAATGTTTTCTAAGATGGGTTGCTTGCTCGTAATCCCGGAAGTCACACCAAAAAAAATCCGCCGAAATCGATTTTCCCATGGCGGAGGCAACATTCGCTTGAGCAATGTCCGTGGCTTCTTTGCTGAGGTCGGTGCCGATCAATCGCTGCACGCTTCCACGTTTGGCACATTCAATCAGTTCCAGCCCTGATCCGCAAAAAGGATCCCACACGACTTCGTTGATCATTGGCCCGGCGAGTCGCGCCATACAGGCGGCGAGCGGGGGGTGCGAGGCGGCAGGCACATCGCGCAGGCGGTAGGCGAAGCGGGGGTCAGGGCGCAATCGTGGCGTCAATTCCACAAATTCCCGTGATCCCCTGGAGTGAACATCCATTTGCCAAGTGGCATCCCGGGAGTCATTGATGAGCGCCGGACACAATTCATACACCCGATCGGTAATGCTCCGGATGAGGCCACGCTGATGTCCCCGCGAGGGAAATTCGAGCCTGTATCGAATGGGACCGTTGTGGAATTTTTCAAAAATCTGGCGGGTCAGTGGCGAGGCAATGATCTGAGCGATCTGCTCGGCTTCATCAATTCGTGAATCAATAGTTCCTAAAATGAGTCCCAGCGTATGGAAGCCGCGAAATTTCAAAATATCATTCAGGCTGAAGGGACGCTGAGGGCGAATGGTTAAAACGCCGGAGTTTCTTTGAAGAACCTGAAACATCTGCCGCGAATCCTCCAAAACCTCGGTTTCTAAAATCTCCTCCAACCCGCTTCGGCAGAGGAGATGGATGTTGCTAAAACTCTCCAGAATCCCGTTCAAAAGGATTTCTCCGGGATTTTCGGATCGGGCGATGTTGGCCTGAACTTTCTGCACGGTTCTGGCCAATGGCGAGGCCTTCAGGGAGCCCGTTCTTTCCAGCGTTGCGGCGCCGCCGATTTTTTCGAGTGTTCGGCCGAGGTGTTGCTTTTCGCGCGCGGAGGATGTTTTTTCCAAGAGATCGAGCAACTGGTTTTCCCCCGTGGTGTCTCCGCCGATTTTCGGGAGGGCGGTCATGGCGTAGCGGCGCACTTTCTCCTCGGGGTCGTTCAGAAGTTCTTTCAGCCATTTCCGCGCGGCATCCCGCTGATTGGGTGTCCCTGATTCTGAAAAAACCACACCAACCGCGCGCACCACGGCGACATTTGAGACGCGGGCGGATCCTGTTAGTTGGTTGAATTTGGGAACTTCGTCATTCCAAAGTTCCTCGCAAGTGAGCAAACGGAGTTTCTGGTAGTGCTCTTTTGCAGTGATCTTCATGTGAGTGCGGCCATGGCGGCAGCAGAGGTAACAGCATCTTCATCCCGAAAAACAGGACTTTCGCAATACTCCGGATCCAAGCGCCACCAACAATAGCAAGGCTGTGATGATGGCTTTCGGCTCGGGAACACCCCCAGCCACTCCGATCTCTCCATAGCCATCAATAAAGGCATTTCCCATCAGCGTGCTTCCAAAATCACTATAAAAGCTGATCTGCGAAAGTTGCGTTGTGCTCAGGCCTGTTGAATTGGAACCAAAGTAAATGCTGGGTGCGTTGGTCGAGGTTTGCGACCAGTTCCAGATCGACAACCGCGAGCCTTGTGCCCAGCCAGCAATTAGAAAACTGTTGTCGAAAGTTAATGTGCTGTTGCCAGTCAATGCGCCGACATCAATGACGGAGTTTGCCGTTAGGGTCAGAACGCCGACTCGTTCCGAGATATTTGGCCCCTTTAGCGCCAGTTTTCCACCGCCCAGACTGATCGCTGCATTGTCATTGATGGAATTGCTGGCCGTGATCAGAAATGATCCGCCATCGACGGTGATCGACTTTGTCGATTCGAGGGCTTTTTGAATATCGGCAACCAGCGTTCCCGAGGTAATGCGAGTGGCTCCCGTGTATTTGTTGTTACCATCTAAAATCAACGTGCCGTTGCCTGATTTCGTGAGGCCGCCGGAACCTGATATCGAACCGCCTATGGTCAGGTTTCCTGCATTTACGGTAACGGTTCGGTTTCCATTCATGGCGATGTTGCCATTTCCCAGGTTAAGGTCCTTCGATCCAGTGAAGGTAAAATTTCCAGTCCAAGCACCCTGATTGTTTGTCGAGAGTGTGATGGCTGCTCCGCTCGTGTTGTTGATGGTCCCACCGTTGATTGTGAATGTGCCCGTGCCGAGGGC
>JBEIMO010000163.1:0-4276 GCA_040378625.1 Verrucomicrobiia bacterium
CAAGCAGGGTGATCGCCAGAGCGCAGAAAGCTCCGGTCATGCCCAAGACGCGCCATTCCGGATTGGCCTCAAAGAACGGTTGGATGGCCGCAAGAATTACCAAAGGAATGACCGCAACGCGCAGAGCCTTGGCATCGGACGCCGGCGTTTGGTCGGGCCGATCCTTCCAACGCATTGCAAATAAGGCGAGGCAGAGGAGGGGAACCAAAAATCCATAGCTGTATTGCGGGTCGATCTCCCAGTCATTCCAAAGCAGCCGAATGGCCATCCACCAAACCATCGCCAGCGCTGCAAAAACGAACCACATGCCACGGGAACTTCCAGACGGTAAGGCATCGGGATTTTTAGACATCTTCAGGGAATTTGTCGGAGGATTATCTTCCCTTGCCAAACAACATCACATGCAGGGTTTTTAAAACCACGGAAGCATCCAGCGCCAACGAGAAATGCCGGATGTAGTAGAGGTCATACATCAGTTTTTCCATCGTATCCTCCACGCTGGCCCCATAGGGATAATTCACCTGCGCCCAACCACTGATCCCCGGACGCACGAGATGGCGGAAGTGGTAATACGGAATGGCCTTTTCGTATTGCTCGACACATTTGATCCACTCCGCACGCGGACCCACGAGGCTCATCTCGCCGCGCAGGACATTCCAAAGCTGAGGGAATTCATCGAGCCTCGTTACGCGCAGCCACTGGCCCAACTTTGTGACGCGAGGATCGCCTTCCACAGTATAAAGCCCTTTATTTTCGCTGCCTACTTCCATGGTCCGGAATTTATAAAGCGTAAAGAGATTGCCGTGCTGACCAACGCGGGTCTGACTGAAAATCACAGGCCCTCGGTTCTCGAGCTTGATGAGCAAAGCCGCCAACGCCATGACGGGGGACATCACCACAAGCGAACATGCAGACACCACGATATCGAAAACTCGTTTCAAAGAGGCGAAGGCTGAGTGCTGCACCAGCTGAAATCCTGAGTCCAGCGGCCATGTGCGGCTCAAGAGATCCGGCGGCATTTTGTGCCAGTAGGTTTCAAAAAACGAATGCATCGTGAACACCGGCAATTCCTGGAAATGGACGGCAACAAGTGAGGTCAGAATCTCGTTTTCGAGCAAGTCGGTGGAGGAGGCGACTACGATGCCTTCGTGCTCGGTATTGGGATTTTCGGCGAGGTTTTTCAGGACATCGACGGCCAAGGCCTCGTAACGCGGACTATCCGGACCATCCACGTGATCGCCGACTTTGGCATTGCCGGCCGCAAAGAAATGCAGTTCCTGCCGAAGCTTGTTGGCTACACAATTTTTATAAAATCGCTCGCCTGATGCCGAATCGCTGATGACCAGTAAGCGGCGTTTGTGACGAAGAAGACTGGAAGTCGAGAAAAAGAGATGCCGTTGAGCCAGCGATACGACCCCAAAAATAAGAAATGAGATACCGAAAATCGCACGGCTGGATGCGATGGTGCCACCGAAGGATGCCACGATATAAACCGCGAAGGCCGACAAAAGAAAGGCTCCCAGACACGCAATAATATGCTCACTGGAATATCCCACTGATTTCATTTCCGACCTGTGGTCGTATGCCCCGATCAAACTAAGAACGAAAACGGAAATGAACATGGGCAGAACAATCTCCGACCATCCATAGCGGTTAAATTCCCCGCCAAGCTGCGAAAGTCCCAAATACGTGCCGCTCCAAAGCAGACAGTCGAGCACCAACAAAAGAACCATCAGCGACCTTTCGCGGAAAGATCCCTTCGCCACTTTGAAACCAGCAGGAAAAAAGGACGATGCCCGCTGTGTCATTTTATCAGCCACATATTCTGCGGTTTGAGTGTTAGCTTGCGACATTAAAAGTGCGTGGGGATTTTCAACTTCAAACGGATTTATTCATATGTAATGCATTCTCCCAAGCAAATCAATACACGAAAACTTCTGTCCACGTAAGGGTAAGCCAAGAAAAACGAACTAAGGAATTTCCCGAGATGGACTGCGCTGGAAGTGGAGGGTGAATTCCCAACCCCGACCGATTGTTGATACGCCGCAGGGATGTCATCTGTCTGCCATGACAAAAATAAAACTGTCCAAGAGGGTGGCGGCGGAACCGTCGCGAAACGGAAAAACCAAACAAATAGTGCCGAGTAAAGATGGCGCACGAACATTAACTCCAAAAGAGTCCCAAGCCAAATCGACGATTTCGGTAATGATCGCCGATGACCACACATTCATTCGCGAGGCCCTCCACTCGCTCTTGGAAACCGATAAAAACCTTCGCATCGTCGGCGAAGCGGACAATGGCCGGAAAGCGATGGAGCTGGCCTTGGAAAAGCGCCCAAACATTTTGCTCATGGATATCGGCATGCCTCGATTGAACGGCTTGGAAGCCGCACGCCAGATCCGCCATCTCGCCCCCGAGGTAAAAATCATCCTGCTCACCGCATTCGGTAACGACCAATACATTCAGCAAATGGTGGACGAGGACATCCAAGGCTATTTGCTAAAAGATTCGCCATCGAACCTCCTTACCCACGCCATTCATGAAGTCGCCAAGGGAAATCGGTTTTTCAGCCCGGCCATCTCCCGCCGCATGAAAACCATTTATGATGAAATTCCCGTTAGCTCGGATGGCAAGCGTCCCGTAAAACTCACCAACCGCGAAGTGGAAGTGCTCCAACTCATCGCGGAAGGCGCCGCCAACAAGCAGATCGCCGGCGAGCTAAATATCAGCATCAAAACGGTCGAAAAGCACCGTCAGAACCTCATGGATAAATTACGCATTCACGAAACAGCGAGTCTCACGCGCTATGCGATTTCGTCAGGAGTGATCGACAATATGGTTCAGACGGTATTGCCCTTCTAAACAAATTTCTCCCTAAGCAAACGCTCGGCCTGTGTCATTCATAGACCGAGCGTTTTTTTGTTTTTAGAGCGGGAGGCGATGTCCCCATAGCGGCCTTTTTCCATGCGGTTGAACGTTCGCCAACCAGAAAACCACTATGAAAACAAACCCTACACACCGCGCTCTTGCGTCCGTGCCAATGCTGATCCAATGCGGGTGCATTATTGCACTCGTGGTAGCTGCGGCGCTGATTTTCTTTCCGTCCGTCAGTCAGAGCCAAACGCTGCCGACTTCTCCGAACGTGCTAATTCTCTACGACAATGATGGACCGTATGGTTGGCTGGGAGAAATCTACTCGCTCAAGCTCGAAAACCTGCTCGGGCACTTTGAGGCGAAGGTCACTCGGAAACCTTTCACCAATTACGCCCAAGGCGATCTGGCCAATTATGACGCTGCGTTTTACCTGGCCTCCACCTGGAGCGAACAAATCCTGCCAGGCTTATTCCAAGCGGATTTGGAGACCAACACGAAGCCATTCGTCTGGGTCGGAGTGAATCTCTGGCGCTATGCGTGGGATCTCTCGACCTACGCGCCAAAGCTAGGATTTTCGGAACGTTATGGATTTCAGTTGCTGAACTACTCGGGAGAAACCCACACGTCGGTGATCTATAAAAACACCACACTGATAAAGGATCCCTATGATGCGGGCTTGAGCCATGTGAAGATAACGGATCCAGCAAAAGCCATCGTGCACGCTGTGGCGCTCGATTCCATCGGTCAGGAATGGCCGTATGTCGTTCAAAGTGGAAATTTCTGGTTTGTTGGAGACATGCCGATGATCTCGACCACATTCGAGAACCGCTCGCTGGTATTTCAGGATCTGCTCCATGACATGCTCGGCATCGACCATGCGGAATCCCATCGTGCTTTCTTTCGCATTGAGGACGTGGGCCCCGAAGCGGATGTGGCGACACTGCACAACTTGGGATCGACACTCGCCTCCCTTCAAGTGCCATTCACGATCAGTATGATACCCGAATACCGCGACTGGTCGGGTATTTATAACAATGGCATCGCCGAAACGGTTCGCGTCACCGCCACATCGGCATTCACTCAAGAAATCAAGCTCTGGGTGCAGGCGGGCGGTCAGGTTCTTCAGCACGGAACAACACACCAGATTGATGGACTCTTGAATCCCTACACCGGCGTGAGTGCTGATGACTACGAGTTCTATCGCGTGACCGCCGATGTCCAAGGATTCCTCACCATTGTAGGACCTCTTCCGGAAGATTCCGAATCGTGGGCGAAAAACCGTGTTGTGCGCGGTCAAAATATCCTCAAAACCGCAGGATTCACGCCAGTGGGCTGGCTGACACCCCACTACCTCGCTTCTCCTACGGACTATAAGGTCTTCGCGAGCCTGTATCCCTTCGCA
>JBEIMO010000164.1:0-4257 GCA_040378625.1 Verrucomicrobiia bacterium
ACACCGTCATCCATCGACCCGCGCAAACTCTTCATGCCAGACGAAACCAAGCCAATAATTGGGATCATGGCAAAAGCAAAAACCCCCAGCGCGATAGTGACCTCGATGAGGCTGAAGCCGTGCGGAAACCGGGCGAAGCTTCGTGAAGCCTTGCTGCCGGATTGGGCTGAGATTTTCATGAGTTCAGTGCTGGATTGGAAGTGTGAGGAGATCCCGAAAAGCATGTATTTTTAAAGGGGATTCACCTACCTATACAAAGAACCTGCCAAGAGGCATTCGCAAGAAGTTTTTTATTCCCAATCGCAAGGCCACGAGCTTGAAAAAATGCGTGATTTGACCCTCGGATTTGGAGTGGATTGTTTTCGTTTGCAACCTGACTTGTATTTCGATTTTCCTTACGACCTATCCACTCCTGCGCAGAGCAACAAAATGGTCGAGATGACTGTGATTCCATGCGGGATCAGGCGGCTATTTTTTCGGAAGAGTGTGAAGGACGGAATCGGAAATTCTCATGGTATTTTCCGTGATTGTGTTTCCGGCAGCATTTGATGCAAGCCGCTTTGCGACGGAGAGGTTTGACTCGCGCCAGGACAGCATTACACGCAGGACAGGTGTAGAAAAACTTGCGCGTTTGGCGTTGCCGTTTGAATGGCAATTCATGGCATCGCTGTTCATCGGGAATTCCGAGATCCGCGCAGGCTTGGCGCCATTCCGGTCCATGGGCCTCGATGCGACGACGGCCCACGCGGTGCTTGGCGAGAAGGTGAGCGAGTTCATGACGCAGTGTGCGCTGAACTTCCACAGAGGAAATTTCAACAAGCTTCGGATTCAGCACGACCATGCGTTCGCTCCAATACGCCATTCCAGCTGTCGTGCGGAGCGAGGGATTCCAAAAGACGCGCGCTTGGAGCTTTCGGCATCCGGCGGCCTTGAGAAGCTGGTTTGCGAAATCCTCCAAAAGCGGATCATTGCGCAAACGCGAATTTCTTCTTGGCTTTTGAATGTCATCCGGCTTTGCACGAACGCGACGCATCACCGTGCGTCCGAAATCCAATAGCATTTGCTGGTATTTCATGCGGACTGGGCGGATTGAAGTTTGACAACGCGGGCGATGGCTACTGCGGCGCGATCAACATCAGCTTCCTTTGTGCCATGCCCCATCGAAAAACGAATCGTTGCCAGCGCCGTGCGAGCGTCCACTCCCATCGCCACAAGAACATGAGAGGGCTGAATCGAACCCACCATGCAGGCCGAACCGCTGGAAACACAGACACCCTCGAGATCAAGGCCCATGAGCAGTGATTCTCCATCCGCTCCAGGAAAACTCACGTTGAGCGTATTGGCCAACGAGCGCGTAGCGTCGCCATTCCGGACAGCCTGGGGACACGATTGCGAGATCGCGTGCCAGAGTCGCTCGCGCAGTGATTCCAAATGATTTGAAGATTCTGCGCGAGAAGCCGCCACTTCCGCTGCTGCAGCCATTCCAGCAATAGCAGCGACATTCTCCGTGCCCGGACGCCGGGAAGTCTCGTGCGATCCGCCATGAGCGGTGCGGGAAAGAGAAAGTCCCGCTGAAACGAAAAGTGCCCCGACGCCTTTTGGACCATAAAATTTGTGCCCCGCAATCGAGAGCGCGGAAAGTCCCGGCATTCGCGTGCTGACGGAAATTTTTCCGAAAGTTTGCACGGCGTCGGTATGGAAGAAAACTCCCCGCGATTGGCAGATAGAGGCGAGTTCCTCGATCGGTTGGATCGCTCCCGTTTCGTTGTTCGCGTGCATGACAGAAACTACAGTGGTGTCCTGACGAATCAAGGGGACAAGCGCATTGGGATCGACAACACCTTGGGAATTCACCGGAAGAATCGTGACCTCATAGCCCTCGGACTCCCGAAGATATTCTGCCGCATGCAGGACGGCATGATGCTCAATCGCCGAGGTGATGATGTGTTTTCCCTTCGATGCGTGAGCCCTTGCGAGGCCGATGACTCCGAGATTGCAGGACTCCGTGCCTCCGCCGGTGAAAATGATTTCGTGGGGACGCGAACCCCATACGGCCGCCAAACGGTCACGCGCATCATCCACCGCCGCGCGCGCCTTGCGACCGGCCGAGTGGATCGACGAGGGATTTCCAAAATCCCCTTCCAAAAAAGGCAGCATCGCCTCGCGGGCCTCGGGAGCAAGTGGAGTAGTGGCGTTGTAGTCTAGATAAACCATTCGATTTCCTTAGGGCCGTCCTGACGGCTTTTATCAAGGATACGCAATTGTTTCTCTTCGTAAACCACCAGCGAGTTTTCCGGCACGCTTTGCATGAGAAAAACATTCGCCCCGATCGTCGAACCGCTGCCAATCAGCGTTCCTCCGCCTAAAATCGTGGAATTCGGGTAAATTGTGACATGATCGCCCACTTGAGGATGACGTTGCCCGCCTTTAACGATCCGGCCAACTTCATCCTTGGCAAAACTGCGGGCTCCAAGTGTCACGCCATGATAGAGTTTAACATGGTGTCCAATGCGACAAGTTTCGCCCACCACGACGCCAGTTCCGTGATCGATGAAAAAATACGAACCAATTTCCGCACCAGGATGGATATCGATTCCGGTGCGCGCGTGAGCCCACTCGGTCATCATTCGAGGTAAAAATGGAACTTTTTCGAGATAAAGGCGATGAGCACTGCGCTGGATCGCGATCGCTTCGATGAACGGATAGGAAAGAATAATTTCTTCATCGCTCACCGCCGCCGGATCGCCTTCATAGGCCGCCAAAATGTCGGTGCTAAGAATTTCACGAATGCCCGGAAGCGCATCTAAAAAGGTCAGCAAAATCTCGCGGGCCTTGGATTCTTGGCATTCAGGATCCGAGACGCGCAGGCTTTTGAGGATTTGTTCTTCGAGATGAACAGCCATGTCGCGCAAGCGGAATTCGGTGATGCCTCCGAGTTCATCTTTGTGAATCGGTTTCTCGTCGTGAAATCCAGGAAACAGAAATTGCAGCAACTGCTCGCAAAAGAGTCCAAGCTCACGCTTCGACGGAAGATTGTGACGATCGGTATTGTTCAAACCGCCAACTTCCTCATAAGAGGTTAAAATTTTCTTGGCGATTTCTGTCAACCGGCTTTGCATGGCAGGAAGAGTAAGCAAAATCAGGACATCTTGTCGAGAATACGCTCCGGAGGGGCAGATGGAACGTCCAAGCACAAAAAAGAGAAGGCATTCCCCTCCCCTGAAATTGTGTGGGCCATGCAGGCTTCCATCGAGAAAACCCACATGGCCCACCTGAAAAAAAACTTAATATTCCGACTTGGAAGTCAGATTTCCAGTTTATTAATAGACGGTTATTTAGGCAGCGCCTACAAGACGATATTTACCTTTTGAGATTTTCTCAACTAAACCTGCCTTATTTTTATTGCTGAACCATCCGGAGATTTGAATGTTTGATTTGTTCAGAGTTTCAGAAACGTCTTTGACCGAAACGCCATTTGCACCGGCTGCGCGGAGCATTTCGTTAATCTTGCTATCAATGAATCCTTTCGGAGAGCGTTTGCGCCTGGAACCTTTGGACACCTTGCGGGCCTTCGGAGCGACAGGGATAACAAGCTGGCTGAGATCAAGTGTCCCGCCGGCTTCGGTAAAAGCGTTCAACTTTTCATCGATCGCTTTAATTTGTGCGACTAATTTATCTTTTTTCTTGGTTAAAGAAAGAAGTGCCTTCAGCTTTGTAGTTTCGAGTAACATGAGGACTTTAACAAATCACAAATTTTTATAAGACTGCAAGTTTTTTCTTATGTTGACAGAATATAAACTTTCAACCCGAATCCAACAGATTTAACCACAGAGGACACAGAGCGCACAGAGAGTTAGTTACAATTTAAAGAACGCGTTCTGTTTTATGAAACCTACAACATCTCTTTCCTGTGAATCCTTTAAATCCTATCATCCTGTCCAATATCCGTTTTCGGTTTCCATGAACTTACCGCTCGCCGCGATTCATGTCTGGAGGATTGAAAAGATGGGGCCGTTGGATTTCCTGATGCCCCAAGAAATCCAACGTGCCGAAAGCATAACGCATACTGAGGGTCGAAATATTTTTCTCAAAAGCCGCACCGCGTTACGCGATCTCGCCGCTCAATACAGCGGAAAAAATCCCAAGGATTTGGAAATTAATTTATCCCCTAACGGAAAACCATTCTTTCAAAATTTATCGGATTTATTTTTTAATATCAGCCATTCCTGCGAGGGATTGGCGATTGCTTTTTCAAGA
>JBEIMO010000165.1:0-4234 GCA_040378625.1 Verrucomicrobiia bacterium
CTGCTCGACCTGCGAAACCGCCAGCCGTGGCGGCACAGGCGTTGAAATCGATGTCAACCTCGTGCCGAAACGCGAGACCGGCATGACCCCCTACGAAATCCTGCTCTCCGAGTCCCAGGAACGCATGCTCGTCATCGTCAAAAAAGGCGAGGAAGACAAAGTCCGCGCCATCTTTGAAAAATGGGATCTCCCCTACGCCCATGTCGGCGTGGTCAACGACGACGGCATGATGCGCGTTCGCGAGGGCAACGAAATCGCCGTCGAAATCCCCGCCCGCCAACTCGCCGACGAAGCCCCGCTCTACTCCCGCGAAGCCGCTCCGAAAAAGGCTCCCGAGCCCCTCGACCTCGCTAGCGTGCCCGAAGCCGACCCGCTCACCGCTCTCGAAACCCTTCTCGCCCATCCCAGCATCGCCTCCAAGCAATGGGTCTGGCAGCAATACGACCACATGGTCCGCCTCGGCGCCACCGTCCTGCCCGGCTCGGATGCCGCCGTCTTCATCGTCCGCGAGGCCAATAAAATCCTCGCCGCATCCACCGATTGCAACGCGATCTACTGCAAGCAAGATCCCCGCGAAGGCGGACGCATCGCCGTCGCCGAAGCCGCGCGCAACATTGCCTGCACCGGAGCAACCCCGCTCGCCGTCACGGACAACCTGAATTTCGGAAATCCACACAAACCCGAAAATTTTCTCCAACTCCGCGAAGCCATCGAAGGCCTCGCCGAAGCCTGCCGCGCGTTCGACACACCCGTCACCGGCGGCAATGTGAGCCTCTACAACGAATCCCCCGCCGGAGCCATCGACCCCACCCCCACCGTCGGCATGGTCGGCCTCGTCGAAAAACCCGAGCACATCACCACCCAAGCCTTCAAAGCCGCAGGTGACATCATCCTCCTCATCGGCGAACCCGGCGACGAACTCGGCGCCTCACACTACCTCCTCGCCGTCCACGGCCGCAAAGCCGGCGCCCCGCCGCAGCTCGACTACGCCAAGGAACTCGCCGTCCAAAACGCCGTCCGCGACCTCATCCGCAAAGGCCTCGTCAAAAGCGCCCACGACTGCTCCGAAGGCGGCCTTGCCGTCAACCTCGCCGAGTCCTGCCTGAGCGGAAACCTCGGAGCCAAAACCGAAATCCCCGGCACCCGCGCCGATGTCGCCCTCTTCAACGAGTCGCAATCCCGCATCGTCATCACCTTCGCCCCGCGCCACGCCAGCGAAATCCTCGACCTCCTCAAATCCCGAAGCGTCCCCCACACCCGCCTCGGCGAAGTCACCAAAGCCCCCACCCTCACCATCGAAGCCACCGGCAAAACCTTCGCCTGGCCACTGGAAAAACTCCGCACCCCATTCGAAAAAACCATCCCGTCGCTGATGAGTTGGGAGAAGTAAGCTCATCCACAGATTACGCAGATGGACACAGATTCTTTAAATTTCAATCTGCGCAAATCTGCGAAATCTGCGGACCGTGATCCCTCCACCTACGCAATCATTGGCGCCGCGATGCGAGTCCACTCCGAGTTGGGCCATGGTTTCTTGGAATCCGTCTACCAGGAGGCATTACAGATGGAGTTTCAGGCTTCTTCGATCCCATATGAGCGTGAATGCGATTTCATCATCCGATATCGAGGAAAAGAACTCCAGAGCGTCTACCGCGCGGACTTCGTTTGCTTCGGAAACATCATTGTCGAATTGAAAGCCCTGCAAACCCTCTCCGGAAGCGAAGAAGCCCAAGTCATCAACTACCTCAAAGCCTCCGGTTTCACCAAAGGTCTGCTTATCAACTTCGGAGCTTCCGCCCTGCAACACAAACGTTTCATCCTGACAAAAAATAATCATTGATCCACAGATTGCGCAGATTTACGCAGATTATTTGGAACTATGTTTAAAAACTTTTAATCTGTGAAAATCTGCGAAATCTGCGGATAAAATTCCCCTATGAAACCCGTTCTCTGTCGCAGGCTTGCTTCTTTATATGGTTTTGCATAGAAAGTGCGCAACATAATCACTCTCGTATGATGCAATCAAAACACCTCCTCATCGCAGCTTTTTTTGTTACCGCAGTTACATCCTCTCTGCTGGCTCAAAGCTCTGCCAAGCCCGAAAAAAATTTGGCACAAAATGGAAATCCTGCTGCGTCCTCAAGTGACAAAGGGATGGTTATTTTCAGCGGGGAATCTGTTGTGGAATACACGGAAAAAAGAAACGCCGTAGTAGATACCACCAACCCACCGCCAAGCGGAGGAAAGAGCGCGCGTATCGAGTTTTGGCGTCCGCCCCACTCGCTTATCATCGCTCCTCGGCGCAATATGGATGCTTTCGCACCGGCGCAGGTCGATTGGGCAACGCACAACTTGGTTTTCGACTACCGCACCGACGGCGTCCCGAAAATTCTCTCTTTTAAAATTCTGATTCCTGTTGGCGGCAGTTTTATGGAGGCCGTGGTTCTTAAGAATTCCCCAGCCTTGATGAATCTCACTATTGATGGTCAGTGGCACACCGCTGTCGTGAATGTCGAAGGTTGGCAGAAGGCCTTTCAAGCTGCGATGGGCTCAGGAAAAATTCCCGCAGAAGCAATGGTAAGCGCCCGCCTCGCGCTCAAGGTCGCGCACAACGGAGCAATTAACATCGCGAATCTCCGCGCCGTTCCAAAAAAAGGCGTCTCCCAACCGCAAGCCACGCCGCAAGCGACACCGCAAGCGACACCGCAAGCGACACCGCAAGCGACACCGCAAGCGACACCGCAAGCGACACCGCAAGCGACACCGCAAGCCACGCCGCAAGCCACGCCGCAAGCTGAACCCGAATCTACATCCGAGGCCGCGCCTCAAGCCGTTCCTGAAGCTACACCCGAGGCCACGTCTCAAGTTGCACCTGAAGCTACACCCGAAGCTACAAAGGAAAATCCCGCTGAATCGTAGCGCTTGAACGACACAGCCTGATTTCTTGCCGGATTGTTTCCGCGACAAGATTCCAACCTGCTCGACTTGGCCAAGACACTGGCGTCGGGAATTGGCTATCGTTTCACTGGCTAAATGTGACTGTCGAAAAGCCTTTCACGGCTTCGATGTAACGACTTTTTTTAGTAAAATTGTCGTTACAACCCACGTTTCTGACCTTTAATCTCGTGACAAATTCAGTGCCATGCCGGGCAAACCTTTTCAATCCAAGCTAAAGCCTTACGAAGCCGAGTTGAGGGAAATCCTCGCCTCTGGGGTCGGCTATCGTAGCGCCGCGCAGGAGATTAATCGCCGGCATGGATTGAATGTGAGCCACAACGCGGTTTTTTCCTTTCTGAAAAACCGACCGGCACCGCGCTCTGAGCGAGGTCTTTTTTACGAAGGGCTTCCCAGCGATATCCGCGAACAACTCCTCAAGCGCCTCGCTGCGGAGTGGACGCACGAATCCACAGCCATCGAGGGGAACACACTGACTCTCGGCGAAACCGTCAAAATTCTGGAACTCGGCCTCACCATCGGAGGCAAGCCGCTCCGGGATCATCAGGAGGTTTACGGGCACGCGAGGGCGATCGACTTGATCTACGAAATGGTCGGCCGCGCGCTCACTCGGGAGGATTTTTTCGCCATTCACAGGGCGGTCATGCCGCTTTCTGCGGTGGATTCACTCAATCCCGTGGGCGACTGGAAAAAAGATTTCAACGGAACGACCGGCGTGGTGGACGGCCAGAGCGTTTATATGGAATACGCAGCCCCAGCCGATGTGCCGCGATTGATGGATCGCTGGGTGATCGATTTCAACAAAACACGCGCGATCAATCGCCCCGCGCAGGCCGTTGCCGCTTATGTCCGGACGCATATGGTTTTCGTTCGCATCCATCCCTTCTTCGATGGCAACGGCCGCATGGCTCGGCTGATTGCCAATCTCCCGGTTCTGGCCTCAGGCTTTCCACCAATCCTCGTGCCGATGTCACGCCGAGCCGATTACATCGGCCTCCTCTGGCGTTATCAAAACGCCGTCGGCCGCATCGGTCGCGGAAGTCGTCTTCTTCCACCCCATCCCGCCCTTCGCGACTTTGAATCCCTGCTTTTGGAGGAATGGCAAAAATCGACATCCCTCGTCGAAGAAGCCCGCCAACTCGCAAGGAAGCGCCAATCCGAATCGTCCTGATTTTCACCGATCTGAGCAGCGGAGGGAAACTGGGGGTCAGGCACCATTTCCTTTCATTTTTAAAAAAGACTTCAGCCCGAGATATTCACATATTTTGGCAAAACCCAA
>JBEIMO010000166.1:0-4222 GCA_040378625.1 Verrucomicrobiia bacterium
CGGGCCAGTCAACGCTCCAACGAAAAGTTCAGATCGCCGCTCTCGAAGAATCACTGAACGAAGCGACCTCACGCATCGAATCGCTCGCGATAACTCGCTCACAAGCTTCCGCCGCCATGGATGAGGCCACCGCTCGCCTCAAGCACGCCCGCGAGACCCAACAGGCCGCACAGATTGAATCCGCCTCGATCGAAAATGAACGCCGCCATGTCGAACGTCAGATCTCCGACATCGACGCCAAGCGCGCCTCATTCCAGCGCGAAACCGCATCCATCGAAGAATCCCTTCGCAGCAGTCTGGCCCAACTCGGAGAACTCGAATCCGTCATTGCCGAAACCACGTGTGCCCTGGATGCCTGCCGCATCGCGCGCAGCGAATCCGAAACGCGAATTCAAGTAGCCCGCGAAAATGAAAGCGCTGCCTCCGACGCCCTGAACGAGATTCGCGTCCGCGTGGCGACCGAACGCCAGCAACAGGAAGGCCTGCACCGCCAACGCGGCCCGATGGCAGCCCGCATCGAGGAACTCAACGAACTCCTCGACGCGCGGCGCACTGACATTTCCAACTACGAATCCCGCATCGATTCGCTAATTGCAGAAAATGCTTCGCTCGAAATTTCGATTGGCGAGTGGAATGCGGAACTCGCCGAAGAGGAGTCGAAACTCAGCGCCCTTCTTGCCCAACGCTCCGAGGTGGCTCAAACCGCAGAAGGCATGGATTCCAGCCTTCGCGCGGTGCGCCAACGACTCGCACAACTCCAAGACGAACGCGGCCGCATCGAAGTCAAGGCAGCTCAAACCGAGATGCGGATGGAAAATATCCGCAACCACATCACGCAGCGCTACCAACTCGCGCTCGAGGAATTTCAGCCAGACAGCTACGCGCTCATCTGCGCCCTGCGCGACCGGAACAAGCGCAAGCCCGACGAAGCCGAAGGCGAGAGCCCAACCGAAACACCTCCATCCGAAGAAACCCCTGCAGAACCACTCCCCGCCGAGGGCGAAGGAATTCCTTGGGACCGTATCGAACAACTCGTGGCCGAACTCACCGAGCGACTCGATTCGATGGGACCGGTCAACATGGACGCGATCCAAGAATACGACGAACTCGAGCAGCGTTACAATTTCCTCGAAAAACAAAACACGGACCTCGTGACCTCGAAGACCGAATTGCTCGAGGTGATTGCAAGAATCAATAATACGACCCAAGCACTCTTCGCCGAGACGTTCGAAAAAATCCGCGTCAACTTCCAAGAGATGTTCACCGAACTCTTCGGTGGCGGTCGCGCGAATCTGGTGCTTGTGGATGAATCCGACCCGCTCGAAAGCGGCATCGACATTATCGCGAAACCTCCCGGCAAACAGCTTCAGAGCATCAGCCTCCTCTCCGGCGGCGAGCGCACCATGACAGCCGTATCGCTCCTCTTTGCGATCTACATGGTTAAGCCCAGCCCGTTCTGCGTGCTCGATGAAATGGACGCACCGCTCGACGAATCAAACATCACCCGCTTCATTAAAATCCTCGACCGTTTCGTCGGCCAAAGCCAGTTCGTGACGATCACTCACAACAAACGCACCATCTCACGCGCCGACCTCCTCTTCGGCGTCACCATGGAAGAACACGGCGTCAGCAAACTCGTCAGCGTCAAATTCAGCGGCAAAACCGAGGATGAATCCAAATCCTCCCAAAGCGTTGCCATGGCCCTCGGCAAATCCGAAAACCTCGCCAGCGAAGACGCCGCCGTCGTCTCCCAAGCTGCTGACAACCTCCAACCCGAAACGCTCGAGGAAGAACCTGCACTCAGCTGATTCGGTTTTGACAGCAAATTGGAGAAAAGGGTTCTGCCATGCAAATTGCAGCGCGAGCTCTCTGTAAATCTGATTTCTTTTGACTTTGCGGTGATTAGAGCCCACATTCACCGCATATTTGCGGCGAATGAAAACCTACATCCACGAGCAAGCTGATTGGCCTCATCTCCGCTTCGACCAAGCCAAACTACTTCCTCTCTTGGGCCAAGTCCGCCATTGCCAAGGCCGCCTGCTGGGCAAGATGTCAGGACTGGGCTTCCAGCTTCGCTCAGAGACCTCCTTGTCAAACCTTACAGCGGATGTCCTAAAATCCAACGCTATCGAAGGAAATATGCTCGATGTCGCTGAAGTGCGCTCATCGATCGCCAGACGACTTGGAATGGATGTGGCTGGCACGCCTCCGGCCAGTCGTGATGTTGAAGGCGTGGTGGAAATGATGCTTGATGCCACACAAAACTATTCCCGTGCCCTTACGAAAGAACGCCTTTTCGGTTGGCATGCCTGCCTTTTTCCCTCTGCTCTTAGCGGCATGCAGCGCATTGCCGTGGGTCGTTGGAGACCTCCGGAAGCAGGGCCCATGCAAGTCGTATCGGGACCGCTCGGCAGGGAGCGTATCCATTATGAGGCACCTGCCGCCGAGCGCCTTGAAGTCGAAATGAATGCCTTTCTTGCGTGGTTTTCCGGATTCACCGACGATCCCGTGCTTCGCGCCGGCATCGCACACTTCTGGTTTGTTACGATTCACCCCTTCGAAGACGGGAATGGCCGCATCGCCCGGGCAATAGCCGACATGACACTGGCGCAAGCGGATGGAATGCCCGAGCGCTTCTACAGCACGTCGGCCCGCATTGAAAAAGAACGAAAAGACTACTACGCCATTCTGGAAAGATGCCAGAAAGGCAGCGTGGATATCACCGCTTGGCTCGAGTGGTTTCTCGCATGCCTCGGCCGCGCCATCGAGGATGCCGAAATAAACATAGAATCCGCCCTGCGGAAGGGAGCCTTTCTAACACTTCTGCAAAAGGCCGACATCAATTGCCGCCAACTGAAAGTCCTCGACCTCCTGCTGGAAGGCTTTTCCGGAAAATTGACCTCATCCAAATACGCCAAGATCGCCAAATGCTCAGCGGATACCGCCCTGCGCGACATCAAAGACCTCCTCTCCCGAGGACTCCTTTCCCAAGAAAAAGCTGGAGGACGCAGCACGGCCTATGTTCTCAAAAAGAATCTTTCTTCCTGAACACGATATGCGGCTCGGTCTGCGAGTCACCGAGTGTCGATGAGTATAGCTGCCAACATTTAGAGGTTGCGTCATGGAACAAATCGTAAAAAAACGCGCAGCAGATAATAGCGGTTAAGCAAGAGAGACGACCGCGTCGACAAATGCGAAATGGGAAATGCCCAAAAATCCATTCCTGCAAATCCTGTCATCCTGTCAAAATTCTGCAGCGCGGCTTGCTTCAGCAGCAACAGAATTTTACCAATCCAAGCCGAGATTGTGGCGGGCAGCCAGTTCGAGCAGATCAGCACGCATTGGCCATTCGTCCGGACGCTCACTCACCTGGTGACGCTTGCTCGCGCCTTTGAGTTTCATGCAACCGGTATTATCCCCGATCTGGCGAATGGCATCGACTTCCTCTGGCGTCAAACGCACATCAGGCAGCGCGCCGAACTCGCGGATTTTACTCTCGATCGTTCGGGCTTGTTCGCCTGACTCCTGGATAAATGTCGGCACCGTGCTTTCGACGGCAGGGTGACTCAGGTTCCAAATGGCGGCCAACTGCAGCAATGTCAGATTATATTTTTCGGCAATCGGCTTCATGCGCTCGACCTTCTCCATTCCATGCTGAACCCATCCCTCAGGCCGATAGGTGCGGTGGTCCCCCGGTTTGAACTCATGTCCCGGAAGCCCCAGATCGCCATGAAAAACCCCACCGTAATCCACGACGCGCGTCATGACTTTAACGCCATGCTTTTCGCAAGCAGGCAGAGTCAGACCGACCGGCCAAGGTTCCAGAGGGTTGAGAATGAGCATTGCCCAGTCAATGATTTCCGAGAAGCGCTCGAATGCCCCCACCAGATCAAGGGAAAATCCATTGGCCGGCCCGGGAGCGATTCCAAGCAACCGCGTCAACCCTTCGTCTTTCGCGGCTTTGAGGGCGTTCCACACGGCATCAGATGTGTAACCAAACTCGTCGGGATTATGCAGCATCAGCAAGTCGAAATGATCCGAACCACAGCGCTCCAATTCCTTCGACACCGCCATGCGGACAAATCCAGCGAAGCCCTCCGACCCGCGCAATTTGGGGTCGGTGAAACGCGGATACCCTTGAGAACCCTGACGCTGGCCTTCGTAAAAATCGTGGCCGATCATTCCCACCAAGCTGTATGAAGCGCGGTCGATGCCCTTGAGC
>JBEIMO010000167.1:0-4198 GCA_040378625.1 Verrucomicrobiia bacterium
GAAATTTGAGTTCATCCGTGCGATTCCTTTTAACATCCTGCATCTCGGCTGCCTCGGAGTCATCTGGACAGGCTGGAGCTGGTCGGCTGTTATCACCGCCGCAGTGCTGTATTTCACCCGCATGTTCGCGGTGACAGCCATCTACCACCGCTACTTCTGCCACCGAGCCTACCATACCTCGCGTATCACCCAATTTCTCTTCGCTCTGTTTGGTCTCACCGCGGTGCAGCGCGGGCCGCTCTGGTGGGCCTCCGTGCACCGCCACCACCACAGGCACTCGGATGACGAGCACGATGTTCACTCCCCCGGCATGAAGGGTTTCCTTTGGTCCCACATCGGCTGGTTGACGAGCAGCAGGAATTTTCCGACCGACTACGATCGCGTGAAGGATCTGGCAAAATATCCCGAGCTGGTTTTCCTGAATCGCTTCGACTTGATCGGCCCGGCACTTTTATTTGTTGGTCTCTACGCCTTCGGAGCCGCGCTGGAAGCCTTTGCACCCGGACTTGGAACCTCGCCATGGCAAATGGTCGTCTGGGGATTTTTCATCAGCACCACGGTCTTGTTCCATGCCACTTGCACGATTAATTCCCTCACGCATTGCTTCGGAAAAAAACGCTTCGAGACGAGTGATGACAGCCGGAACAGCCTGCTGCTCGCCCTCCTCACGCTGGGCGAGGGTTGGCACAACAACCATCACCACTTTCAGGCCTCCGCGCGGCAGGGCTTTTACTGGTGGGAGATCGACATCTCCTACTATGTGATCCGGGCTCTTGGCGCATTGGGTCTTGTCTGGAACATCAAAGGCGTCCCCGCCCGCGTTTATTCGGAGACCGGGGCGAACCAATCCGCTCCGCAGTGAGGGAACGCATCGCCATCATTGGTTCTGGTATTGCCGGAATGGGCGCGGCGTGGCAACTACGCGAGCAAGCGGATATCACGCTCATCGAACGCGAATCCCGCCCCGGCGGTCACACCAACACGGTGTTCGTCGAGGAAGACGGGCAGATGATCCCGA
The DNA here is from genome assembly GCA_040378625.1 of Verrucomicrobiia bacterium. Classification (GTDB taxonomy): domain Bacteria; phylum Verrucomicrobiota; class Verrucomicrobiia; order Chthoniobacterales; family Terrimicrobiaceae; genus UBA967. Next base: position 1,019 of record JBEIMO010000167.1, read on the forward strand.
TCGACACAGGGTTTATTGTTTTTAACCACGCCACGTATCCGAACCTCGTTCAACTTTTCAAAGACCTGAACGTCGCCACTAAGCCTTCTGAGATGTCGTTTAGCGTTCAATATCTCCCCGATGGCCTTGAATACAACGGTATGGGGCCAGACAAACTCTTCGCGCAACGTCGGAACATCTTCAATCCTCGTTTCCACCATCTGATCGCGCAGATTCTCCGTTTTTTTCGTATAGCTCGAAAGGCACTGAATCACCCAGAAACCCTCGAATGCACCGTCGGCGATTTCACCCGCCAACACGGATTGGATGCGATTTTTTTAAACCATTACCTCATTCCCATGAGCTCGGCGGTTTGGTCCACCGAACCCGGCCGGATCTTGGATTTTCCAGCCTTGAGTTTGATTCGGTTTTTTCAGAACCACGGATTTTTGGGAGTCACCACCCATCACCCATGGTTCACCGTGAGCGGTGGTTCGCAGTGCTACAGGGAAAAACTTTTAGCCGCTCTGAATCCCGTCAAATTGCCGGCAAAGGTTGTCGAGGTGAAGGAATCCGCTCACTCAGCGAGCGTGCGGATTGAGGGTGGCACGCGACTCGAATTCGATCGTGTCATCATTGCCGCCCATGCTGATGAAGCCCTACGAATGCTGCCAGAGCCTGACGACTCCCAGCGCCGACTCCTCGGGGCGTTCCGCTATCAACCAAACATCGCCACCCTGCACACCGACGCTCGTGTCATGCCACACACGAAACGCGCATGGGCGTCCTGGAACTACCGTGTCGAGAAGAACCTCGAGGGCGACAGCGAGGCAACAACTCACTATTGGATGAACGCTCTCCAAGGCGTTTCCAAAAAGAAAAATTACTTTGTTTCGGTGAATGGCGAGGAAGCCATCTCACATGAGAAAATTTTGTATCAGACGACCTACGAGCATCCTGTTTTCACGCTTCCTGCGATGCAGGCACAGACTGAACTGCCGTCACTCAACACGCGATCCCCTGACCAACGGCTTTTCTTTTGCGGCAGCTATTTCCGATACGGATTTCACGAGGACGCCTATAAATCCGCCGTTGATCTTGCCTCGATCATTCGTCCCCTCCTCCGGCAATGACCTCATCCTGCCTGTATGAATGCAATGTCATGCACCGTCGCTTGCTCCCCAAGAGCCATGAATTCGTCTACCGCATTTTTCTCTTTTACCTCGATCTCGACGAACTGCCTTTGCTGGCTTCAAAAATCCCATTCTTCAGCGTCAACGAACCCAACCTCTATTCGCTGCAAAACCGCGATTACTTCCAATTTCATTCCCACGGCCTTCGCAAAAATCTGGAGACTTTTTTGGAAACCTGCGGCATCACTGAAAAACCCGCCAGCATCCGCTTGCTGACACTTCCCAGACTGCTTGGCTACACATTCAACCCGATTTCCATTTTCTTTTGCTTCAATGCGGACGGAACTCCCCAGACATCCGTGATCCAGGTCGGCAATACCTTCGGCGAGTTGAAGCCATTCCTTGTTCCGCTCGAAGCAAACGGCACACGCTTTCACATACGCGTCCCAAAAAACTACTACGTTTCACCCTTCTCTCCGCTCGATCTTTCCTTCGATTTCGATTTTCAAATCCCCAGCCATCGCCTGAACGTCAAGATCGACGACTATCAGGGTGATGAAAAGGTTCTGCTCAGTTCGCTCACCGGATCCCGCGTGGAATTAACGACATCCAACCTCGCTGCCCTGACTCTCAAATACCCGCTTCTCACTTTTAAAATCATCTTCCTGATCCATTGGGAGGCTCTCAGACTCTGGCTAAAAAAAATCCCCTTCTTCCTGAAAGAATCAAATCCAAGCCAGCAACAAGGCGCCTTCCGGGTCCACTGAATTACCCACCACCTCGCTTGCTTCTGTCTAAAATTTTGTAAATCCTGTCTCAAAATCACTGCATGGAACAATATCACCGCCTTCTTCGACTCGTTTTGGAAAAAGGACGATTCAAAAGCGATCGCACCGGCACCGGCACCTATTCGGTCTTTGGCGCCCAGGAACGATTTGATTTGAATGAGGGATTCCCGCTTCTCACCACAAAAAAACTCCACCTCCGCTCCATCATCCACGAACTCCTCTGGTTCCTTAAAGGTGACACAAACATCCGCTATCTGCGCGAAAACAACGTTACGATCTGGGATGAATGGGCGAATGAAAACGGCGACCTCGGCCGCGTTTATGGCGCTCAATGGCGAGACTGGAAAACACCAGGCGGCCACTCGATCGACCAGATCAAAGGCATCGTCGAGGACATAAAAAAAAATCCCGACAGCCGACGCCTTGTTGTCTCCGCCTGGAACCCCGGGGAACTCCATTTAATGGCCCTCGCGCCCTGCCACGCGCTTTTCCAGTTTTATGTTCAGGATGGCGAACTCAGCTGCCAACTCTATCAGCGCAGCGCCGATCTTTTTCTTGGAGTCCCTTTTAATATCGCCTCCTACGCGCTCCTCACGCTCATGATCGCTCAAGTCTGCGGCCTCAAGCCCGGAACGTTTGTTCACACCTTTGGCGACCTTCATCTCTATGCCAACCACCTCGACCAGACCCGCCTGCAACTCACCCGCGAATGCCGCACCCTGCCGCGCATGATTCTTAATCCAGCCCGCACGCAGCTTGAGGATTTTATTTTTGAGGACTTCACTCTGGAAGGCTACGACCCGCATCCCGCCATCAAAGCCCCTATTTCCGTCTAATGATCGCCATCGCCGCCATGTCGAAAAACCGTGTCATCGGTGTTGATGGCAAGATTCCGTGGCACATTTCCGAGGATCTCAAATTTTTCAAACGCACGACACTTGGACATATCATCGTCATGGGACGAAAAACCTACGACTCGCTTGGAAAGCCGCTTCCCGGACGAGAAAACTGGGTGGTCTCCCGAAGTGCCAAAATTTCAGGAACCCGGGTTTTCCGCTCCTTGGAGGAAATTCCAGATCCCACGGATGGCCGTCAACTCTACGTCATCGGCGGTGCGGAACTCTACGCTGCCCTACTCCCCCGCTGTTCGGAAATCCTCCTCACTCACGTCTCCTTAGACGTTGAAGGTGACACATGGTTCCCCGAATTTGAAAACACCTTCGACGCAGGCGAAGTCCTCGAAACCGGCCCCCATTACGAAATCCGCCGTCACCGCCGCC
>JBEIMO010000168.1:0-4181 GCA_040378625.1 Verrucomicrobiia bacterium
CGGCGATCTCATGAAACAGCCGCTCCAATCCGCCGGGGGAACAATTGCCATCGAAGACTACTGGCCTGATTTTGAAATGCGCGAGGGACGTCCGCAGTCAAAATCCGATCAACCCAACAACCCGGCGATCCTTGTTCGTATACAGTCTGCGGCAGTTGATTCCAAGCCCGTTCTGCTCATTGCGCCAAGCGAGGAGGGGATTCGCTATCAACTTCAACGTGGTGGAGCAACCTACGCTTCTGGTGCGGCAAACACGGGCGATTTTTTTGCTTTGGGTTGGGCGGATTGGGAAGCTGAAGTCATCGCTTATTACCCCAAAGCCACTGTTGCTCCTGTCGTAAAACCCGGACCGCCGCTTCCCAAGGGCGAAAATGGAGTTCCCGGTTTCCGAGCGCGACTCATTTCACCTGAAAATAAAACCGCTGAACCGCGCTGGGTATCGAGCGGCGACATTACTCCGCTCACCGATGGTCGCCATGTCGTTCGGATCGGCTATGGCCTCGAGTTGCGCCCCGTTCCATTTTCTCTGCGACTGGTAAAGTTTGAGGTGCCGCGTTACGAGGGCACGGAAACCCCGTCTAATTTCATGGCCACTGTGGAATTCAAAGACAACATCACTGGTGAAACAAAAACCGGAACGGCGCGTATGAACCATCCGGCCAGCTTCCCGGGAACGCTCTGGGCGAATCTTACGGGTATCAACTACAAGTTTTCGCAAGCGGAATGGAATCCGCGCGATCTCGGAGAAACGACGCTACAGGTTCTTTATGATCCGGGTTGGATTCTGAAATGGACCGGCTCGCTCGCCATTTGTGTCGGCATCTTCATCATGTTCTATTTTAAACCAAAATCCAGGGACGTATGACATCCAAATTCTCACTTCAAATCCTCGTAGCACTTGCTTCATTCCTTCTTCTGCTTGCGCCAGCTCGTGCGCTTGAGATCAGCGCCATCGAAACGATTCCGATTCAAGAAGGGGGACGTAAAAAACCATTTCTTGTCTTTGCTGATGAAGCATTGATGAGCCTCACAGGGAAAAATTATTTCAAAAAAGACGGAGCCAAACTGAGTTCGATTCTGACGATTTCATCACTCTGGCTCGCGCCGGCGGGATGGGAGAATCAGCCGCTGATTCTGATTGGAAATAAGAAATTCAAGGACCAGCTCGGACTCGATCCCGCTACGAAACTTTTTACGTATCGTCAGTTGGCTTCGAATGAAAAAGTCCGCGCCGCACTGCAGGAAGTTTCTGCTGTTCGCGCAAAAAATCCCAAAACCAAACTCGATGCCCTTCAACGCGAGGCTTCGACTGTCGGAATGCGCTTGGCTGTATTTGAAGGGCTCGTGAGCGGTCGCTCGGTGACCCTTTTGCCGACTGGCGCTGCGGCTTGGAGTCCTCTGGATGTAAATGATCCTGCGTTGCTAAAAATTCGTGAGGGATTCACAACGAAAAACCAAACAACATTCGACGAGGGATTGGCGATGCTGGCTACTGAACAAGCTCGTGAAAATCCCCGTTTTCAAGCGGAGCCGGGCAAAATTGCGATCGAGGCCTTTTATCAAAAACTCCATCCCTTCCGTTGGGCTTGGATTCTCTATTTGATCTCGGGAATTTGTTTGCTCGTTCTTGCTGGAAAAACTCCGGGATACATCCTTGCTTGGGGGTTGGCTCTTGCGGGGTTTTTGCTGCAACTCTCGGGCTTTGTATTTCGAATTTTAATATCCGGCCGTGCTCCCGTAACGAACATGTATGAATCGGTCGTTTGGGTGGCATTCGGAACAATTCTTTTTGCCCTCATCTTCGAAGCGATCCACCGCTCGCGATATTTCCTGCTCGGCGCCGTGCCAGTTGCGGTTACTTCGTTGATTCTTGCCGACACGCAGCCAGTCATTTTGGACCGCTCAATTCATCCGCTCGTTCCGGTGCTGGCCGACAACTTCTGGCTGACGACCCACGTTCTGACCATTACGCTCAGCTACGCCGCCTTCGCCCTCGCTCTCGGTGTCGGCCATATCATTTTAGGGAAATCAATTTTTGGAATCAAATCGACTCCGGCGCTGCACAACTACCTTTACCGGACTCTGCAGATCGGCGTTCTTTTGTTGGCGGTGGGAACAATACTTGGCGGTGTTTGGGCGAATTACTCCTGGGGACGCTTTTGGGACTGGGATCCCAAGGAAACTTGGGCGCTGATCGCCCTGCTTGGCTATCTCTTTGTTCTTCATGGTCGTATTGCTGGAAAATGGGGGGGATTTGGAACTGCCGTCGGTGCCGTGCTGGCATTTCAATGCGTGATCATGGCTTGGTATGGCGTCAACTTTGTCCTTGGCGTCGGTCTTCACAGCTATGGATTTGGCTCCGGAGGATTTCCTGCTGCGGTTGGTTTTGTGTTGTGTGAGGTTGGTTTCGTTGCCTTGGCGGTTATTCGCAATCGATCCCTGAAAAACCCGCGCTGATTTTATCACTCTTTATTTCCCGCAGATTGCTTGATTGAGCCCTCGCAATCGGTGATGCTTGATCCCTTTTTATGGCGAAGCGTTCACGAGGTAACCACACGCCGGCATTTTGGGCCGGTCTGATTTTGGTTTTTGTTGGTGCCTACTTGTTTATTTCGCTCGCTTCCTATGATCCGCGTTCCGTTCCGAGTTGGGCGCCACTTATTAGCACATTTTCATATTCTCACATCGGCGTCAGTCCGAATCTCGGCGGTCCACTTGGTGCCATGCTCGCAGGATATGCGTTGTTTTTTGTTGGTGCCGCCGCGTATGTGCTCTCCATGGTTCTGATCGGCTATGGCATCGCCAAGTGGTTCGTTCCTAATTACAATCTGCGCGATAAAATCGGCTGGGGAGTGGTCATGGTTTTGCTGGGTGCCTGTCTTTTTCAAATCCAACCGTTCTTTCTTCAAAATTGGGAAAGATTTTTGCGCATCGAGGGCCCAGGTGGGTTCTTTGGCCTCTGGGTCGGTGAAAAAGCCATTTATAATATTTTTGGAACGAGCTCGGTTTTTATCATTCTCGGGATTTATTTGATGAGTCTGATGTTCGCCATCACGTCCCATCCTTTGCGTGATTCCCGCCATGCTTGGAAATCGTTTTTAGTGTGGCGTGAAGCCCTTCGCGTGGCTCGTCTGGAGCGTCTGGATGAGGAGAGGCGCAATGCTGAGGAGCAAAGGATTCTCGAAAAGAAGGCCGAAAAGCTCGAAAAGAAATTGAAGAAAAAAGGGGTTGAAATTCCGGAGCCAGAACCTCGTGATGAGCCTCTGGATTTACCTGAACCAGAGATCATCGATGCAACCGCTCCTGCATTGAAGAAGCCTAAACTTTCCGAACTCCGTGCCGCGAACCGTGAGTCGAAGGATTCTTTTCCTCCAGGATTGCTCGATGTGCATTTGGAAAATTATGTCATGCCCGGCACGGATCTTCTGGATGAGCAGGATGAGGCTGCCCGCGAGCCGCTCGACCGGGAGGAACTGAAAAACAATCAGACGCTCATTCTCGAAACGCTGGCTCAATTCGGCATTCGTGCCACACCGGGAACGATCACCAAAGGTCCAACGATCACGCGTTACGAAGTCTATCCGGATATCGGTGTGCGTGTGGATAAAATTGTGGCCCTCGAGCGCGACATTGCGCGTGCCACGCGGGCGGAGCGCATTAACATCCTTGCTCCAATTCCGGGCAAGGACACAGTCGGTATCGAAATTGCCAACTCCAAAAAGGTCAAAGTCACATTGCGCGAGCTTTTCGAGAAGGACGTCTGGCGCGAATCCTCAGCCAAGCTGCCGCTAGCTCTCGGAATGGACGTCTATGGAAATACGATCATCGGCGATCTCGCAAAAATGCCTCACTTGCTCGTTGCTGGAACTACGGGCAGCGGTAAGAGCGTTTGCATCAATTCGATCATTGCGAGCCTGCTCTTCCGTTACTCCCCGGAGCAACTGCGTTTCATCATGATCGATCCGAAGGTCGTTGAAATGCAGATCTACAACACACTGCCGCATTTGATTACTCCGGTTGTGACAGATCCGAAAAAGGTGTTGCTCGCTTTGCGCTGGGTGGTCGATGAGATGGAACTTCGCTACCGCATCTTTGCCAAATGCCAGGTCAAAAATATCTCCGCCTTCAACGAGCGCCCGCTCCCGAAATCCCAGCGACAACTGGATGAGGAAAAAGAAGCC
>JBEIMO010000169.1:0-4170 GCA_040378625.1 Verrucomicrobiia bacterium
CATCCTTGTAGGCTATCGGCTCCAGACTGAAAGCCGAGCCGAGCGACAAGATGGTCCCCGGCATCAAGAACCGTGATTCCCGCAACCAATTCCGGGACGATCAGTTTGTCTCCCATGCGGGCGCTGACATCCGGGCTGTGCAGGAAATCCGCGCCGAAGCTTCGGCGATAGGTTCCCTCCATAACATAGACTTGAAAAAGACTGTTTCCACGGTCGGCGATATAGAACTCGGCCTCGGAACGGCGGGCATCGAGCGCCAATCCATGAGGGCAGCTGAATCGACCGGCCCCTTCTGAACCATCGAGCGTCCCCAGATAGGTGCCACTGCAGTTGAAGCGGTTAACAAGATGCGAACCATAGCCGTCGGCGACCCAGATGTCGCCATTGCCACCGAAGCGCTCCTCCGCCACCGCCGCCCAAGTCGGGACATAATTTCCGCAGGCGTATTCGGGATGTGGCGGTTGAGGCAGACTCATCAGAACCTCTCCATCGAGGGTTGTTTTGACCACGGATTTCGTCTGCTGATCGACAAGCCACAAAAGCTCGCGGCCATCTTCCTCCACCAGAGTCAGTCCATGGGCACCTGGAAAATTCCCCCATTTTTTCAGAAGGACTCCATCGGGCGAGTAGAAGAGTATAGCAGGATCGGCCTGATGAAAAATGACGACATCCCCATTTTTTAGGACAGTAACGCCATGGGTGCGGCCGTTTGCTTTTCCAAGTGGCGATTCGGGGATCGTAATCCAGTTTTCGATCCAGCGGTATTCGTTTGATTCGATTTTGAGACTCATAGGTATGGTTCTTTGGCGGAAGTGCGGTCTAGCACTTCCGCCATGAAATCAAAGAATCAATGCATCCGCTTGCGGTTGACCTCGCGATACTTTGCCTTATCCGGGTAGGTCTTGGTCGGGTCGGCATAGTTGTTGCCGGCCTTGTCCTTTCCGCGGGCGAGGTAGATGTGGTGGTAAGTCTCGACCTCGGGATTCAACTTCACATTGGTTCCCATGAATCGCATCGTGTAGCCGCAGCGGCGTATATCGCTCGTGTTGGGCTCACTTCCGTGCATCAAGCGGGCGTCGTGCAGGCTGCACTGCCCCGCCTCCAGAATACAAGGCACCGCGAGCTCTTCGCGTCGTTGCACAGGGTCGATCTCCAGATGGAACACATTCTTCGCGGTGTCGACACCCACATAGTCGGAAAACCCTTTTTGCCCCTCGGCGTGGGTCCGGGGAATGACTTTCATGCATCCATTCACCAGAGTGGAGGGATCCACCGCCAACCATACGGTAACGATCTCTGTCGGAGCCTTCGCATCGTCGCTCCAGGCGACCATTGATTTCCAGTAGGCCGAATCCTCGTGCCAAGGCACGCGCTTACCGTCGCCCTTCGGCTTGCAAATGAAATGCGTCGAGAAAAGGGCAATATCGGAACCGATGATCGGTTCGACAAGGTCAAGAACGGCATCCGACATGGCCCAGCGGAAAAGTTCGGTGTCCATGAAGTGCGGGACATCCATGGATTCCGGACGAACATCTGATGGAAGGTTGGCGATTTTTTCCTCGAAGTGTGCCCTCAAGGCGCCGAATTCACTCTGTGAAAACACAGGTTCCTTGGGAAGCAGATATCCTTCGCGACTGAATTTCTCAACCTGTTCAGTGGTCAACCGGGGTTTGGTGTATGTGTTGCTCATAAGGCCTCCCAATCTAAGCGAACCCGCACAATGCGTCTTCCTTTGTCGAAAGATTGTTTTATGTTATAGAAATATTTTTATGAAGCGCTTCTTTTGGTCCAAGCTTGTTCAAAAAGGGGAATCGTTTCACATTGTGAGGGCGGCATTGGATGGCAGAGATGCCGCTCCTTCCCATAAACAGGACTTCTCTGAGGTTTTTTGGATCGAACAGGGGCAGACCCTCCACAAGGTGAATGGCAGAGAATCACTGCTGGAGACAGGCGACATGGTCTTTGTGCGCTCGACGGATTCCCACTCTCTCGCCTCCACATCGCGGCAAGGATTCGTGATTGTGAACATCGCATTCCCCCAATCCACACTCGATTTCATCAAGGCGCGTTATTTTCCTTCAGAAACGAGATGGTTTTGGAGGAAAGGCCCGCTGCCAGAGACAACCCGGCTCTCCCCTTCCCGTCTGGAATGGCTTGGATATTGGGTTGGTCGCCTCGATGCGAGCCGACGGGACCAGTGCGATATCGACATTTTCCTGCTCGAACTTTTCCGGGAACTCCGGAACGACCAGCAATCCCAAGCTTTGAAATCAGGGCCGTATTGGCTTGTCCGCGGCCTCGACCAACTCAAGAACCCCGCCATTTTTTCGGGTGGAACGGAGGGGTTCGCCCGAAGCTGTGGAAGAACCCCCCAGCATGTGAATGCAAGCCTTCAACGCTTTCATGGCATCAGCGCCACAGAGGCCGTCAATGCCGCCCGCATGGAATTTGCCGCTCGGGAATTACGCACGAGCACCAAGAAGATTCTCGAAATCTGTTTTGATTGCGGATTCGAAAACCTCTCCCACTTTTACCGGATATTCAAAGCAGCCACGGGCACGACACCCCGCGCCTACCGCGAGAATCATCAGCTTCTCATCCGGTGAAGACTTTTCCACAGCCATTGTCCCACCGACACAATTTGCCGAGGATGTGCTGACAGACAAATCCGGCATCCTCAAAAAATCACTCGAGCGCTTGGATTGCCTTTATCGGCAGAAACAAACGCCTGGAGTTCTGCCGAAAAGCCAGAAAACCGTGCTTGAGATAGAACTTCCGCGAACTCCGAAAAACGAACAAGGAACAGGCCAGTGGTTCCCGAATGTGCGGTTGCCCCAATGTTGATATCCAGTATTATTCCATACATGGCACTGACTCCCTCATTAAGGACAAGCAAGCGGGTGGTCCTCACGCCTCAACGGCTTGGGGTTGATTCGCTCGCCATGTTCGGTCGCTACAATTACGCAAACGCGGAGGATGGTCTCGCGGATCACAGCCATCCGGGCGCCTTCGAGATATGTTACCTTGTCCGAGGGCGGCAGACCTACTGCATCGGCAAACACTCCTACCAACTTCGCGGTGGGGATGTCTTTTTAACCATGCCGGACGAAAGGCACGGCACGGGCGGAGGCCCACAGGAAAAAGGCCTGCTCTACTGGATGATCGTGTTGAACCCTTCCTCGACAGGCGGCTCCCTGCTCGGCCTCGCGGTGCGGGAAAGCCGCGCCCTCTGGCGCGAACTGGGAAAATCATCCCGCCGACTTTTTCCTGGAACGCCGGAAATGAAGACTCAACTCGACGCCATTCTCGCATTGCTTCACGGCCGTGGAACGCCTTTGAGAAAAACTGCCGTCCAGAACCGGACTGTTGCCTTCCTGCTCGAACTCCTCACTGCCCGCGAGAGGGCATCGGCGGATATGGGCGTCGACCGCTTCGCACAAGTCATCAGGCACATTGAGTCCAACCTGGCCGAACCCGACAAACTCACCATTGGTGTCCTCTCCGCGATCGCCGGGCTCTCTCCATCCCGCTTCAAGGCCCTTTTCAAGGAGAAGCTTGGAATACCTCCGGCGGAATTCGCCCTGCGCCTCCGCATCGACGAGGCCCGACGACGCCTCGCGGCAGGCGATGCCACCGTGACGGGGGTCGCAATCGATCTGGGATTCTCCTCCTCCCAGTATTTTGCCTCCTCGTTCAAGCGCCTGACCCGCATGACGCCTCGGGAAGCGATGAAAATATCCCGACAGAAGCGATAGCGCTCCATGCACCCAATGTTTGAAATCATACTGCCACTCGGGATCGAACGCATTTTCCCGAACCCCAGGTTACAGTCTCCGGCATGGCAAATCCCATCCTTCAACAAGAACCTCCGCTCAAGGACTTCACCGAGTCCGTCCGCAAGAATGTAGCCATCACCTGGTATCGGACAAAACTCCCGTCGGAAGCCGTGAAGTCCCTTCATGCGAAAAGCGACCTCAAGGGTGCCATCCAAACGCTCGGCTACCTCGCGATTCTGGCTGGGACATGCGGTGCCGCATGGTATTCGTTCCACCACTGGCCTTGGTGGGCGACGGCATCCCTTGTCTTTGTCTACGGAATGGTCGCCGCCTTTCTGATCAATGCGGTTCACGAACTCGGGCATGGCACCGTGTTTCGCACAAAATGGCTGAA
>JBEIMO010000170.1:0-4079 GCA_040378625.1 Verrucomicrobiia bacterium
AAACGCGGCGCGAAGATTTATTGTGAACTCGCCGGTTACGGATGCTCTGCGGATGCCTACCACATGACGGCTCCCATGCCCGAAGGTGAAGGAGCCGCCCGCGCGATCAAACTCGCCCTCAAACACGGCAAGACGAATCCCGAGGAAATCGACTACATCAACGCCCATGCGACATCGACCGGACTGGGCGACATCTGCGAAACGAAGGCGATCAAACTCGCCCTCGGCGAACACGCTAAGAAAGTTGCTGTCAGCGCCACAAAATCCGTCACCGGCCATCTTCTCGGAGCTGCTGGAGGCGTTGAACTTGCCGCTTCCGCCATGGCGATTCAAACCGGCATCATCCCGCCAACAATCAATTTGGAAAATCAGGATCCGGAATGCGATTTGGATTGCGTCCCGAATATTGCCCGCAAAGCCAAAATTCGCAACGTGCTGAGCAATTCGTTCGGTTTTGGCGGACACAATGCGACGCTTCTGCTGAAAGCGATTGATTAATCCCCGCCGGGCATCACCCACAGCGGCGCCGAGTTTTCGACACGATGAATGACCCGGATATTGAGGTGAGAACGTATTTTGCACGGGAGCGCAACGCTCTGGTGGCACGCGGAGATTTTTCTGAAATTTTCGCCTCTTGGTATCTACACCGCATGGATCACGGCATCCAGATCCCCTCAGCGTTTGAAGACATCGGACGCGAGGCGCTGGCCGCACTTACGCTGCATTGCGCAGGGCGCCCGTGGAAAGAATCCTGCGCTTGGACCGTGCAATTTCCGAATCCGAGAGTGAATATCTTCGCAGCAGGCGATAACAACACCGGCACGGTCGTAGCCAACTTGTTCACGGATGGTCTTAAAAACATTGAGCGCGGCGTTTTTTATTCTGATGTCGTGGAAGACCGACGCGCTCCACGCCGTAGCGTTGTGGATTTTCAGGCCAAATCGTTTTTGCAGGCCGTCGAAGTTTTTTATAGTCAAAGCGAACAACGCCCCGTGCGTTTTTTTTGGCATAGCGATGAGGATTTAGTGATGGTCGCCGCTCAACCCGACTGCGACATCGAATGGCTTCAGTCCTTGGATGAAGATGCCATCCGCCGCATGGATACAGAGGTCGAGCTTTCCCTCTTGGAGAAACGCCAATTCCGCTTTGAATGCGGCTGCAATCAGAACCGGATGATGGATTTTATTCTGCCCGTTTTTAAAAAACAGGCCGATGACCTTTTTTGCGGCGACCAGACGATCAGCGTTGTGTGCCCACGCTGTGGCGCAAAGCACATACTCACCCGCGAGGCGCTGGAAGCCCAGAGCCACGCAGAAAACGCAAAGAAATAAAGCCGCGTATTCCCAACGTCCATTTCATGAACCCCGCCAATAACGTTCTCACTCCCGATCAAAAAATCGCCGGCATTCTCACTCCGTTGAGCGCAATCCGAGGCAAAAACGACCTCGGCATAGGAGACACGGAATCCCTCCTCGAACTCGCCCGGTGGGCTGCCAAAAAAGGATTCCGTTTGATCCAAATTCTGCCGGTTAATGAAACGGGCTCGGATCACAGCCCCTACAACATTCTCAGCTCGATCGCCTATGAACCGGTGACTCTGGCAACAAACCCCGAGTGGCTGCCCGACCTTTCCGAAGCCGAGTTTAAGAGGCTCACCAAGAAGCATAATGTCGCTGCACTTCGCGAGGGACCGGTTCGCTATGGAGCGGTTGCCGCCATGAAACGCGAACTCCTTCAGGCTGCTCACAAAAATTTTCGAACTGCTAAAGGAAACAAAGTCCGGGTAAAGGAGTTTGAAAATTTCTGCAACGAAGAGAGCGAATGGCTGGAAAGCTATGCCATCTTCCGCGCACTGATCGCCTGGAACAACGACGATGAAGTAGTCAGCAACTGGCCGCAGGAACATCGCACTCCCGCATCAGCAAAGGAATGGACGGACTCTTTGGACTCCGAGAATTCCGCAAAATTCCACAAACTCGTCCACTTTTTCAGCTATGTGCAGTGGATCGCCCTGACGCAATGGCGCCAAGTGCGCGGGGAATTCGACAAACTCGGCATGGCCTTGATGGGCGACATCCCGGTTGGTGTCAGCATTTATAGCGCGGATGTCTGGGCGGAGCCCGAAATTTTTGATCTCTCCCGATCCAGCGGAGCCCCTCCCGAGAAGGTTTTCAAAAGCGATCCGTTTACCGAAAAATGGGGGCAGAACTGGGGATTTCCGCTTTACAACTGGCAGGCCATGTCGCGCGACAATTTCGCATGGTGGCGGCGGAGGCTCACCTCATCGCGCTCCGTTTTTCACCTTCTTCGCGTCGATCATGCGCTGGGCTTTTTCCGTATCTACAGCTTCCCATGGCGCCCCGAGGAGAATGCCCGCTTTTTGGAACTCAGTCCCGAGCAAGCCAAGGAAATCACGGGCGGACGGCTTCCTGGATTTGTGCCCTTTGATGACAGCACACCGGAAAATCAAGAATACAACCGCCGCATGGGAGAAATGCTCTTCCGCGTATTTCTTGAGGAAACGGGCCCTCACCGACTCATCGCCGAAGATCTTGGTGAACTGTCGCCATACGTTCGACCGACTCTCAAAGCACTCGAAATCCCAGGATTTAAAATCCCGCAATGGGAGAGAAATACGGATTACACGATCACTCAAGGCGCTGACTATCCGCGCCTGAGCCTTGCGACATTTGCGACGCACGATCATCCGCCGATTCGCAAATTCTGGGAGGATTGGTGTAATGCTAGCCAAGATTCTTCGACACGCGATCAGGCCTTGCGTGAGATGAGGGAAATTCTGAGCTTCTGTGCTTCCGGAAATATAGAGCTTCCCTGCCCTTTCACTCACGAGGTGCATGATGCCTTTCTCCGCGGACTTTTTGCCAGCAACTCTTGGCTCGCCGTTCATCAAATCACAGACATTTTCGGCCTCAGCGACCGCATCAATGTTCCCGGTGCCGTAGGCGATGAAAACTGGACGACGCGTATCAAGGGTTCGATCAAAGAGTGGGACAGACTCTATAAAAACGAACTCCACATTGTTGGCAAAGCGCTTCGCGAAACTGGCCGTTGCGCAAATTGACAGCAGAGTTCGCCGTGCGGGTTGCATAAGACCGGCAAAACAGGCACACTGCTTGAAATGAGCACGATTTCAGAACAGGTGCTGCCTGATTCCAGCGGTCACTTTGGCGCGTATGGCGGAATGTTTGTCCCCGAGACATTGATGACCGCCCTGCAGGATCTCGAAAAAGAATACCACGCCGCGCGCAAGGATCCCGAATTCCGCAAAGAACTCGCCTCGCTTCTTGGTGATTTCTGCGGACGTCCCACGCCCCTCTACTTTGCCGAACGCCTCACGCAGAAACTTGGCGGAGCAAAAATTTATCTCAAACGCGAAGATCTCCTCCACACCGGCGCCCACAAAATCAACAATGCCATCGGCCAGATTCTTCTCGCCCGTCGCATGGGAAAAACCCGCATCATCGCTGAAACTGGAGCCGGCCAACACGGCGTCGCCACAGCCACTGCGGCTGCGCGCTTTGGATTTGAATGCGTCATCTACATGGGTGCGGTTGATATGGAGCGTCAGGCTCTCAACGTTGCCCGCATGCGGTTTCTCGGAGCAAAGGTCGTTGGTGTCACCGCAGGTCAGGCCACGCTGAAAGAAGCCATCAATGAAGCCATGCGCGATTGGGTGACGAATGTTCGTTCGACTCATTACATCCTCGGTAGCGCGCTCGGGTCCCATCCGTATCCCATGATCGTTCGCGATTTTCACCGTGTCATCGGCGATGAAACACGCCGTCAAATCCTCCAGCGCGAGGAACGACTCCCCGACCATCTTGTTGCTTGCGTAGGCGGCGGCAGCAATGCGATCGGATTTTTTTATGCGTTTCTAAATGATGAAAAAGTGCGCCTGACCGGAGTGGAAGCGGGAGGAGACGGTATCGTGCGCGGCCGTCACGCCGCGCGCTTCCAAGGCGGCAAGCTTGGCGTTCTTCAAGGAACAAAAACTTGGTTACTCGCCGATGATGATGGTCAGATTGAACTCACCCACTCTGTCTCCGCAGGACTCGACT
>JBEIMO010000171.1:0-4048 GCA_040378625.1 Verrucomicrobiia bacterium
CGCCATCCTTCCATGTCACCCCCGCACGGCAGTCATTCCACTGCTTCGGATGCGGCGCGGGAGGCGGAGTGCTGCGATTTGTCATGGACTACGAACACGTGGATTTTCCCACTGCCGTTCGACGTCTTGCCCAACGCGCCGGCATTCCAATCGTTGAAATCGAAGCCACGGCGGAGGACAGCCAGAAACACAATCAGCGCCAGCGCCTCTTGGCGATCCATGTCGAGGCCTCCGCTTGGTTCCATAAAAATCTTCTGAAATCCCCTACTGCAGGCCATGCGAGGGATTACTTGAAATCCCGAGGCATCAGCGCGGAGATCGCAAAATCCTGGCAACTCGGCTACGCACCAGATTCCTGGGACGCATTGCTCGACCACCTGCGCGGCGCACGCTTTAGCGATTCGGAAATTGCCTTGAGTGGATTGGCATCCTCGAAGGACGATGAGCCCGGCGGCCGCATCTACAGCCGATTCCGAGACCGCGTCATGTTTCCAATCCGCAATGACTACGGCGAAGTCATCGCCTTCAGTGGCCGCATTCTCAACCCCGAGGCCAAAGGAGGCAAATACGTCAACTCGCCCGAGACTCCGCTTTTTAGCAAAGGCCGGGTTCTTTACGGACTCGATAAAACCAAGCGAGACCTCATTGATAAAAACACCGCGATCGTCTGCGAAGGCCAACTGGACTTGATCTCGGCGTATGAAGCCGGCATCCGCCATGTCATCGCTCCGCAGGGAACCGCCTTCACTCCCGATCAAGCCCGCCTCCTGCGACGCTTTGTTGAAACCGTTTTATTGTGCTTCGACTCGGACAGTGCGGGTCGAAAAGCCACATCCAGTTCCCTCCCCTCGCTACTTTCTCAGGGCCTGACCGTGAAAGTCGTCGTTCTCCCTCCCGGCGAGGATCCTGATTCCCTGATCCGCCAGCGTGGCCCAGCTGCATTTTTGGAAGTGGTGAATTCGGCCACCGACTACTTTGACCACAGTGTGGAGGAAGCATTGCGCTCCGGCGAACTCGAGGATGCCGCAGGCAAATCCAAACTCATCCGCCGCATCGCCCCTCCCCTGGCGCTTGTGCAGGACCCCGTCCAGCGCGAAGCCACTCTCGGCCGCATCGCGTCTCGCCTCTCGTTGCCTCAATCTGCCATCCGAGCAGGAATGAAGGCGCCGACCATGAACTCCGAGGAATCCTCATCAAAATCGGAATCCCCTGCCCCACCTGAAAAAATCGTCCTCTCCGCAGGAATGCAGATGCTTTGTCAGATGGCCGTCGCGAGCGCCGATGTGCGTGAGTGGTTGCGCAACGCAGGATCCGCAGCGGATTTTGAAACCGGCGGAAACTTGATCGATAAAATTGCCCAATCGGATTTCGCTGGCGAGACCTTGCCCGCATCATTCCTTGCCACTCTCAGTGCGGCGGAAGAACGAACCCTCTCGTCATTTGATAACCGCCGCGCGATCCCTGATCCGCTTGGCCGCGCCAAGCTCACTTGGCAGGGACTCCTCGTTCAGCAATATCAACAAACGATGGAAGGCCTCAAAAGCCGTTTGGCCGATTCCAGCATTTCGGTCGCCGATCGCGAAAAATTCCAAAAACAAATTCTTGACCTCAAAATCCGCGTGGCAGATGTTCAACGGCCTTTTGATCAGGCCTAAAGGAACGCAGCTTGAAAACTAAATCCACTTCTTCTTCGAAAAGCCAATCCCGCTTGGCATCTAAACCAAAATCCACCAAGCAACCCGCACGCCCTCAAAAGCCGTTGGTTGGCAAAAAGAAACCAGCAAGCAAACCTAAGCCTTCCGCCAAGGTTCCGGCAAAATCGAGCGCCAAAAAAGCGCCTGCTAAAGTTGTTTCTAAAAAGCCTGCGCCCAAAAAAGTCGCACTCAAAAAGGTAGTCGCTAAAAAACAGGCACCTAAAAAGCCCGCTCCAAAAAAAGCCGCTCCAGCGCCTAAGAAGACAATTTCCAAACCGGTAAAGAAGCCCGTAGCGAAACCCGCTAAAGTTTTACCGAAAGCTGCACCAGTCAAAGCCTCCATCAAAAAGGAAGCTCCCAAAAAAGCTGCTGCCAAGACTTCTGCAAAAGCTCCGCAAAAGAGCACCAGCAAGGCACCCGCTTCCAAGACCCCTGCGAAAAAGGCTCCGGAGATTAAATCCGCTCCGAAAAAAGCCGCCGCTCCTGTCGAGCAAGCTGCCCCTGTCGAAAACAAAAAGACAAAGCGTTCTGGTGGCAAGCAGGAAGCCGCCCAGGTCAAAATTCCCGTTGATTTTCCAAAACTCATTCAAGAAAAAGTCCGTGAACTGATCAAGCTCGCCAAAGAGCAAGGCTACATCACCTTCGAAGACCTTGATGAGCACCTTCCGGAAGGGGTCAACAACCCCGACCACATGGACGCGATCATTAGCCAACTTCGCGGCGTTGAGATCGAAATCATCGACTCCTCCGACGTGGATCGCGTCAAGGAAGTCCGCAAGGACAATGACGAAGATGAGGAGAAGGAAGAAAAAGCCGACTCCAAACTCGACATTCTGGACGACCCGGTTCGCATGTATCTCAAGCAAATGGGCCAAGTCCCCTTGCTCACACGCGAGCAGGAGGTTGAAATTTCCAAGCGCATTGAAGATGCCGAGTTGAAGGTTCAGGAATTACTTTACTGCTTCGGATTCGTAGCCCGCGCCCACCTCGATCTCGCTCAAAAGCTCATCGACCAGCGCGAACGTTTCGACCGCGTTATTCTCGACAAAAAAATCGAGAGCCGCGAGCGCTACATGAAAACCCTGCCGCGCCTCTGCCAGCAACTCAAACGCCAGACGGATTCGGTGTCCCGCGCCTACAGCGACCTGACCCAAGGCGCGCAAAACGCAGACAAACGCAAAAAATTCGAACGTTCCCTGAAAGCGCTCCAGGAGCTTTATCCGAAATTTTTCTACAAACAGAAAATCATCGAAGATTTCGTTCAGTTGGTGGAAGACAATCATCGCTCCGTCGTCAACTTGCAGCGCGAACTCAACAAGCACGCGAAGGATCAGAAGCTCAAACGCCAGCACACCGCCGAGATGAAGGAAATGCAGCTGCGTTTCTGGCTCTCGCCCTCTGAGCTCGGCCAACAGCACGATGAACTCAAGCTCTGGCACCGTCGCGCCCTTAAGGCCAAAACCGAAATGGTCGAAGCCAACCTGCGCCTCGTTATTTCGATTGCCAAAAAATACACCAATCGTGGCCTCTCGTTCCTTGACTTGATTCAAGAAGGCAACATGGGCCTCATGAAAGCGGTGGAAAAATTCGAATACCGCCGCGGATACAAATTTTCAACCTATGCGACCTGGTGGATTCGCCAGGCCATCACCCGCTCGATCGCCGACCAAGCCCGCACCATCCGTATTCCGGTGCACATGATTGAAACGATCAACAAGCTGATCCGCGTTCAGAAACAACTCGTTCAAGAGTATGGTCGCGAACCTTCACCGGAGGAAATCTCCGACGAAATCCAGCTTCCCGTCGAACGCGTCCGAGCCGTTCTCAAGATGGCTCAGCAACCGATTTCACTGCAAGCCCCCGTTGGCGACAGTGACGACACCAGTTTCGGAGATTTCATCGAAGACAAAGGCGCGGAAAATCCTTCGGATATGGCCGCGATTGTTCTTCTCAAGGACAAAATCAAAGACGTTTTGGAATCCCTAACCGAGCGTGAGCGTCAGGTCCTCGAACAACGCTTCGGCTTGGTCGACGGCTACAGCCGAACCCTCGAGGAGGTCGGACGTCAGTTCAAGGTCACCCGCGAACGCATTCGTCAAATCGAGGCCAAGGCCCTTCGCAAAATGCGCCACCCCACCCGCATTCGCCAACGCGAAGGAGTCCTCGACGCGCACGAGATGTAATTGTCTTCGCAACTTTGAAACCCCGCCGGGGTGTATCCAAGTGTGAACAAAGAAATCCCTGAAAACGATGCCCTCTGGCGGCTTTTGGGCCATGCCCGTAAGCCGTCCGCATCTCCGTTCTTTGCCCGCAACGTCCTGCGCACCATCCGCGAATCCTCCAAGAAAAAACCA
>JBEIMO010000172.1:0-3982 GCA_040378625.1 Verrucomicrobiia bacterium
TGCCCATCGAATTCCGTGTGGTCAAATCCTCTGCCGGTCTATCGCCAGCGGAAGTGCGCCGCCGCTCGGAGGAATACGCCCGCAAATTCATCGACATTCAACGCCGCCAATTTAAACGCCTCGGCGTTCTGGGTGATTGGGATCATCCGTATCTGACGCTCGATCCGTCGTATGAAGCGGGAATGATCCGCTCGTTTGCCCGTTTCGTGGAAAAAGGCCTCGTTTATCGCAAGAAAAAGCCAGTCCTTTGGAGCACAGGCGCCCAAACCGCGCTCGCAGAAGCCGAGGTGGAATATCAGGATAAAACATCGCCTGCAGTTTATGTGATGTTTCCTCTCCTCTCCGGCGATCTCGCAGGAAAAGCGTCTGTTGTCATTTGGACGACCACGCCATGGACACTGCCTGCCAACTTGGCAATCGCTGTCAGCGCCTCGCAAAACTACGTTGCGGCGAAGGTTTCCTTGCAGGGAATTGAAAAAACAATCGTCGTTGCCGAAGGTCTTTTGGAGGCTTTCTGCGCGGCGACTGGTGCGGAAAAACTTTCGATCGAATCGACATTCCCGGGGTCTTCCTTGGAGGGGCTTAAGGCACGTCACCCGTTCTTGGAGCGTGATTCCGTGATTCATACGGCATCCTTCGTGACCCTCGATGCCGGCACGGGATGTGTTCATATCGCGCCAGGTCACGGTGAGGATGACTATCATCTCGGCCTCGAGCACAACCTCCCGCTCCTCTCGCCGGTGGATGACAATGGATGCTACACCGAAGAATGTGGGATTCCGGCCCTGATCGGTAAAAATGTTTTTGAGGCGAATGAGTCGATTATTGCGATTCTGACCGAGAAAGGCGCACTCGCCGGGCGGGAAAATCACCAACATTCCTATCCGCATTGCTGGCGCTCGAAGTTGCCAGTCATCTTCCGCGCGGTGGAACAATTTTTTATTCGCATCGACAGTATTCGGGGCCAA
Organism: Verrucomicrobiia bacterium; assembly: GCA_040378625.1. GTDB lineage: Bacteria > Verrucomicrobiota > Verrucomicrobiia > Chthoniobacterales > Terrimicrobiaceae > UBA967. The sequence continues at coordinate 969 of JBEIMO010000172.1, forward strand.
GCGCTCGAGCAGGTGGATGCGACAACATGGCTTCCGCACTGGGGTCGTAACCGCATTCGCGGAACCGTCGAGTCTCGCCCGGATTGGTGCATTTCGCGTCAGCGCACATGGGGCGTTCCACTTCCGGTTTTCTACGACGCCCAAGGCGCTCCAGTCCTCGATCCGGCGGTCATTAACAAGGTGGCCGATATTTTTGCAGAAAAGGGAACTAACTCTTGGTTTGAACTCGATGATGCTGCTTGGTGCTCACTCGTTGGGCTTCCCGCAGGCACGACCCGTCGAAACGACACGCTGGACGTCTGGATGGACTCGGGGTTGAGTCATGAAACCGTGATGCGCCAGCGTTCGGAACTGGGCTTCCCGGCGGATCTCTACTTGGAGGCTACTGACCAGCATCGTGGCTGGTTCCAGAGTTCTCTCATGACCTCCGTCGCGCTCAATGGCACAGCGCCTTATCGTGCCGTGCTCACGCATGGATTTGTGATGGATGTTGATACCCGCAAAAAAATATCCAAGTCCGCCGCCGGTGGATATCAGAAGCCAACGGATGCAGACCACTACGTTAACAAATACGGTGCCGACCTCCTGCGTCTGTGGGTGAGCAGTGTCAATTTCACCGACGACGTTCCATTTTCCGAAGAAATCTTCACGCGCCTCAGCGACGCCTACCGCCGCATCCGCAATACACTGCGCATTCTTTTGGCGAACTTGCATGACTACGATGCCGCTCAACCTCCCGCGCCAGAATCGCTGACATTTGTGGATCGTTGGATTTTGGCGCGGTTGCAGGAATTGACCGCCACATGCCTGGATGCCTACACGAAGCTGGAGTTTCACCGCGTGTATCATTCCATCAATCAGTTCTGCGCGGTGGATCTGAGCAGTCTTTACGTGGACATCACAAAAGACCGTCTCTACTGCGACACCGCATCCTCACTGCGTCGTCGGGCCACGCAGTTTGCGATGCACACGGTCTTTGATTCTCTCACCCGTCTGCTCGCTCCGATTTTGGCCTTCACCGCGGAAGAAGCCTGGGGATATTTTAATTCCTCGACCTCTGTGCATCTTCAGGAGTTTCCAAAACCCGATCCGGCTTGGACCAGCGAGGAGACGATCGCTAAGATGGAGCAGCTTTTGCAAACCCGCAGCCGGATCTCGCAGTCTGTCGAAAAAGTTCAAAAAAACGGCGACATTGGCAGTGCGCTCGAAGCTCGTGTGGAGCTCCATAGTTCGCCCGCCGAGGCGCAATTTCTCAAGCCGCTTCAGGTCGAACTTGAGGAAATCTTCATCCTCAGCGACCTTGAGGTTGTCGAGTCGGATTCGCAGGAGGTTGGTGTTTCAAAAACCGCAGCCGCTCGCTGCGAGCGCTGCTGGCGTCATCGTCCTGAAGTGGGATCCAGTGCGGCTCATCCGACTCTTTGCTCCCGTTGCGAAGTCGCCGTTGCGGCATTGTCATGAGGCTCCTGCTTTTTCTAACCCTGCCGCTTTATCTGCTCGATCAGGCCACAAAATGGCTCGTTCTCCGTTTCATTGGCACAGACGAGTTCCTGCCGGTAATCCCCGGATTTTTCTATCTTGTTCAAGTGCACAATACCGGCGCCGCTTTTGGAATGATGTCGAATAACAATGCGTTCTTCATTGGATTGGCTTCCGTAGCCTTGATTGTTTTAGCGGTCCTCGCCCGCCGTGGAGCGTTTGCGGATGCGCCCACACGCATTGGCGCGGCGTTGCTTGTCTCAGGCGTTCTGGGAAATCTCACAGACCGTTTGCTGCACGGCTACGTGGTCGATTTTCTGGACTTCGTCCTGCCGTGGTATGGTCACTGGCCGGCTTTCAATGTCGCCGATTCCGCCATCTGCATCGCCGCATTTTTGTTTGTTCTTTCGGGATTCCTCGAATCAAAAAAACCAAGCGCCTAGAGCAATTCAACAAATAGTATAGCCAACAACAAGGATTGATGTATGGGTAGTGGATGCGAAATCGACGAACAATTTCATTGGATTTGAGGGAACGTGTTCTGGCGGCTTATGACGAGGGAGAGTCGACGCGAGACGAAGTCGCGCAGCGTTTCCGGGTGTCCTTGGGGATGGTCAAGAAGTTGCTCCAGCAACGGCGACACAGCGGGGACATCCGGGCAAGGCATCACTTGGCCGGGCGCAAGCCGCTGATCTTGGTCGAGCATCGGCAAGAGATGGATCGCTTGTTGAAAGCGAAACCCGATATGAGCCTCAAGGAGCTGAGGGAAGCTATGGGCCTGAAGTGTTCCCTGCAGGCCATCCATGTTGTGTTGGTGAAGATGGAGATGACTTTAAAAAAAAGACTCTCCGCGCCAGCGAGCAAGACCGCCCCGACATCGCTCGGGCGCGCCAAAGATGGAAAAGTCGGCAAGGCCGCTGGGATCCAGCGCGGTTGGTCTTCCTCGACGAATCGGGCGCCAAGACGAACATGACCCGACTTTGGGGGCGAGCGCCACGTGGAGAACGCGTCCATGCCAGCGCTCCGGCTGGTCGCTGGCAAAGCACAACGATTCTCTCTTCGATCCGTCTGGATGGCAGCACCGCCTGCATGACCATCCCAGGAGCCACCGATACCGAAGTCTTCCGCTCCTATGTGCGGGATGTCCTCTGCCCGACGCTACGCCCGGGTGACTTGGTCATCATGGATAACCTCGCCCCACACAAAAGCGACCCCACTCTGCGCCTGATCCGAAAGGCTGGTGCCAAGGTTCTATTTCTGCCCGCCTACTCGCCGGACCTGAACCCCATCGAAAAAATGTGGAGCAAAGTCAAAGCCCTGTTACGCAGCGCGGAGGCTCGAAACCCCGAGGATCTTGTTAGCGCCATCGGAAATGCCCTGGCCAAAGTCACAGCCAATGACGCTCTCAATTGGTTCATATCATGCGGCTATAGCTTTTGTTGAATTGCTCTAATTCAAACCAGAGTTAAAATTTAACAGCCCTACGGCTTTTTTGTTGGAGGGACAATGCCTTCAAACAAAAAAGCGGTCCGGTTAAA
>JBEIMO010000173.1:0-3913 GCA_040378625.1 Verrucomicrobiia bacterium
ACCGGCAACTGGAGCCTTGAGCGGAACGCCTGCATCCATGAGGGCGAGAACGCCTGCGCAGACGCTGGCCATCGATGTGGAACCATTGGATTCCATCACTTCACTCACAACACGCAGTGCGTAAGGGAAGTCTTTTTCGCTAGGAATGACGGGCTCGATCGAGCGTTCGGCGAGTGCGCCGTGACCGATTTCGCGGCGATTCTGACCGCCGAATCGTCCTGTTTCGCCAACGCTGAATGGCGGGAAGTTGTAATGGAGCATGAAGCGCTTGGTGTCAGGGCCGCCGCCGTAGCAGTCGATCATCTGAGCTTCTTCAGCAGGAGCCAATGTGGCGATGCCGAGCGCTTGGGTTTCGCCACGGGCGAAAAGTGCTGAACCATGGGTGCGTGGCAGGAGGCCAGTCTCGCCCGAGAGAGGACGGAGGTCATGGATTCCACGTCCGTCGCAGCGTTGTTGGCGGTCGAGGATGCTGATGCGGAAAGCTTTTTTCTGCAGGTAATCGAACGCCTGGGAGATTTCGAATTTCGAGGCGGTCGGGAATTTTTCGAGAACGGCTTTTTCGACTTCCTCGCGGAGTGTGCCGACCGCTTTGCTGCGGGCAACTTTTCCAGAGGTATAGAGAGCGGCTTCGATGCGGTCTCCGGCAACTTGGTAGGCGATTTCCAAAATTGGCGAGGCCACTTCGAAAAGAGGAACCACGCGTTTGGCTTTGCCGGCTTTAGCAGCGAGTTCACGCTGGGCTACAACGATCAATTTCACGGCATCACGCGCAAAATCGAGAGCGGCATTGAATTCGGCTTCTGGCAATTCGTTGGCGGCACCTTCGATCATGATGACTTTTTCGCCATCACCTACATAAACGAGGTCGAGATCGCTGTGGGCGCGTTCGTCATGCGTGGGGTTGACCACGAAGGAACCATTCACGCGACCGATGCGCACGGCACCGACTGGGCCAGCGAAAGGAATGTCAGAGACACAGAGAGCGGCAGAGGCTCCATTGATGGAAAGCATGTCCGGATCGTTTTGTCCATCTGCACTCAAAAGAAGCGAGATGACCTGGGTGTCGTAAAGGTAGCCCTTTGGGAAGAGCGGACGCAGAGGACGGTCGGTCATGCGTGCGGTGAGGATTTCTTTCTCGGTCGGACGGCCTTCGCGTTTGAAGTATCCACCGGGGAATTTGCCAACGGCGGCTGCTTTTTCCTTATACTCAACAGTGAGTGGGAAGAAGTCTTGGCCTTCTTTGATGGTGGTGGCGGAGACGGCTGTTACGATAACGATCGTGTTGCCGCAACGGACGGTAACCGCTCCATCAGCAAGTTTGGCGAGTTTGCCGGTTTCGAATGTGATGGGAAATTTGCCGATGTCGGCAGTATTGGAATGAGACATAGTAATAAATACAAAGAACCGCCCGTATGGACGGCGGGGTTTTATGATGTTTAAAAGCCCCGGTGAAGACCGGGGCTTTCGGAAGTTGAAACCTCGTTATTTACGGAGGTCGAGTTTCTCAAGGACCGCTGTGTAGCGGGCCGAAGCTGTGCGCTTGAGGTAATCCAGCAAGCTGCGTCGCGTGGCGACAAGCTTAAGGAGACCGCGGCGGGATGAATGATCCTTGGCGTTCGCTTTGAGATGCTCCGTGAGACTGATGATGCGTTGAGTGAGGAGCGCGATTTGAACGTCTGCGCTACCTGTATCTTTATTGTGGAGTTTAATGGACTCCAATTCTGTTGCTGCTGCTTTAGCCATTTTTTTTCTATATTTGGAAGGCCGGGAATTTCTCACACAGGTTCTCCTATAGCAAGGACAATCTCAGTTTTTTTATAAAATGAACTGGGATCGTTGCCGTGAGCGGTTATAACAACCCGCCTATGAAGGTTCGTCTCACGAAAGATTTTATTATCGAAGCCGCGCAAAGCCTGCCCAAAGTGCCTCCAGGGCACAAGTGCGCGCAGATTCATGGCCACACTTTTAAAATCGAAATTTCCGTGGAAGGCGAAGTGGATCCCGAAACCGGTTGGTTTTACGATCATGCCCTCATCAGCGCGGCGATGCGTCCTATTGTCGAACAACTCGACCACTCCCATCTCAATGACACACCAGGCTTGGAAAATCCGACCATTGAATTGATGGCGGCTTGGCTCTGGAAAAAACTGAGTCCTCAGCTGCCCGGTTTGGCGGAGATTGTGATTCACGAGACTCCTCGGGCGCGTTGCTCTTATCGCGGTGAGTAGGTTTTTTGGGGAATAAAAAAACTAAACCATCCTGCCGGCATGAGCCTGCCGCCTCGATGGGGCGAGGAGGATACGGGTTCCGATGAATGCCACGATGAGGCCGAGCGTTATCAAAACGGCACACGCGGCCACAAGCGCCCAGTTGTTTCTGTTCCAGTTTTGAATTAGGGAAATCGACGTTGCGGCCAGCGTGGTCGCAAACATCAGCACGGCGGGAATGAGCACAAAAGCCATCTTGCGGCCATGATCCCTGAGCCAGACCGCGGCCACCAGCAAGGCCATCGCTCCCATCATTTGATTGGCAGCGCCGAAAACCTGCCAAAGAACGGGCAGGGTATTGGTTTGGGAAAGCGCAAACATGATGGCCACGCAGAGCGAGGTATTGAACCAAATCGACTTCAGAATCGCGGGTGGATTTTTGAAGAGAAAAATCCAAACTTCCTCGAGCAGGTAGCGGTTTAAGCGAACCGCCACATCGAGCGTGGTCACAACGAAACCTTCGAGAAGTAAAATGCCAAGAACCGTGCCGGTCCACACGGGAAGCCCGAATGCGAGATGAACGAGATTTCCGGTGGCGAGGGAAAACGCGAGGACGGGATTTTTTTCGCCATAGGTGATTTGTTGATAGTTCTGCCAATCGAGGCCGATAAGCAATGTGAGGATCACCGCGACAGCGAGTAGGGATTCGAGCAACATGCTATTGTAGCCAACGCTGCGGGCGTCGCGTTCATTGGCGAGTTGGCGTGCTGTTGTGCCGCTCGAGACCAGACAGTGAAATCCGCTAATGGCGCCGCAGGAAACGGTAATGAGTAGCATTGGCCAAAGGATGCCCACATATTGCAATCCCTCGACGGGATTCCACAGAGGGATTGTTTCCGCGAGGTTTTGAGGTGCTGCCGGGATTTCAGCAAATCGCCCGCTCACCCCTGCAATCACGAGTCCTGCGACCACCGCAAACATTCCGGCGTAGAGAATTTGGACGTTAACAAAATCCCGCGGCATCAGAAGAAGCCACACGGGAATGGCTGAGGCAAGGACGACGTAGAGAGTCATCATTATCCTCCACGTATCGGGCGATACAACGATCGGGAAATAAATTCCAAGAACAACAGAAAGCCCGCAAAGGATCGCTGCGGTAGAGTAATTAAGCCATGCCGGTGAGTGCAGGCGATAGACCATGAGCCCGATGAGCGGCGCGCAAAGCGTTATAAAAAGAACACTCGTCGAGGCGATGCCGCCAATCCGTGCGAGCAAAACCGGTTGACCGTCGCGTAGCGCCACCACGGCGGGAAGGCCGCCATCATGCGCGAAGGGATGCATTCCCAGTGTGTCGGGAGGAGATTGGAGTGCGGTTTGGATAGCTTCTGCAGTCGGGGAGGGCATTCCAACCTTCTGCGCGGGATACATGCTGGTCAGCGCTGTAACACTCAGGTTGAGAAACGTGGCGGTGATCATGAAAAGCCCGATCACCAAAAAACTAACGATGCAGATGTAGCCCGTGTTTCCAAGATACAGACGAGCAATGTCTGCGACCGAACGTCCCTCTTCCCGCGAGGAAATAAAGAGAGTGACTAAATCATGAACTCCCCCGAGAAGAATGGCGCCAGCAATCACCCAAACAAGCGCAGGAAGGTAGCCATAGGCGAGTGCGAGCGTTGGCCCAACGATTGGTCCGGCTCCTGCAA
>JBEIMO010000174.1:0-3900 GCA_040378625.1 Verrucomicrobiia bacterium
AATAATGGTGGAAGTGCCCAATCGCCTCGATGGCTACAAAGGGATTCCAGGGTTTGTCCGCAATGAAATCCAGCGAACCTTCCGAGATGAAAAGTCGTCCTGCGGGGGCATGAACATTGAGATCGCGCACCGTAAGACAACCGGTAGGAACAGGTGCTCCCAGTGTTCCATTAATGTAAAGGTTCGGAATGATCTGTCCGTAATAAGAACCATCACGCACTAAAATCGGAGACAACGATCCCACCTGCAAATCGCAACTCCAATCCGGCGCTGGAGCAATGAGCCCCAGCATATCCTCGAAATGAATGAATGGGGATGTCGGGACACTGGATGCTCCAAGGCAAGGGCGCACTGTGAGTTGGCGATGAATTTTGGACTGCGTAAACAGGATCGATCCGCTGAGCATGCCTTCATCGACTGTGCCTACGGCTTGAAGATTCAGATCAGCAAAAAGAGAAACTGCTGCATCGACGCGCAAAGGAATCCGCTCTCCCTTGAGGGACATTTCAATCTTTGGACTCGATGGGTCTGTGAAGCGGCATTGACCAGTCAGATCAAACTTACCTGGTGAAACATCCCCGGAGAATTTGTTGATTTGGAGAGTATCCCCATCAAGCGTCGCCGTGATATTTGTATGCTCAATGCGGGAAGGAATACTTCCATAATAGAAACCTGCATTCTTAACTTCCAGTGCCCCATGAAGTGCAGGTTTCGCAAGGCTGTTTGAAGCCTTGATTTGTCCGGTGAATTCTCCAGTGAGTCCACGAAAATGAGGAAAAAGCGGTCGGATATGCGATAGATCTGTGCGAGGAATATCAAGCCCCGCCTCAAAAGGAGCCTCAGGATTGATAAGGCACAGCGAGCCATCCACATTTTTAAAAAGCCCCAGTGCAAAGCTCGCTGATGCGGCGATCGGGCTCATTCCTTCTGGCAAGAATTTGCCATTAAGTGAGGCCGCTCCTTTTTCGGCTTGGAATTTCAAATCAAGCATTGAGACCGGAAGGGCGTGAACATCTTGAAAAGCCAAATCCCGGGCTTTGATCCAACCCTTCGCATCAAATGCCGATGCCGGCCCAAAGGCTTCCATCTGCATTTTCAGGTAGCCGCGCAGTGGTGATTTTTGCCCCGCCAAGAGCATCAAATCGCGCAGATCGATCTCATTCGGCGTGGAGGTTTGAAGGTAAATGTTCTTTTGATCGATAATGGCTCCAATCCAGTCGGAGTCTTTCCAAAACTCAAAAGGATCGAGAGGGAAAAATGCACTGCCCTCAAGGAGAGGCTTTGTGCCAGCGGTGAGCTGAACGTCTTTTAATGTGACTCCCGTTGTTGCTAATGAAACATGCGAGCGGAAGCGGAGCTTTTTATTCTCTACCTCAAAAGTCGAAAGATAGAGATTCAATGGCGAATAGGTGCCTACAAATTTTCCAGTAAGCCCAGCGGGTGTTGCTGCGGAAACAAACTTCGCCAACTGGAGATCAAATGCCCCGGAATGCTCATCAACAGTGCCATCACCTTGCCAACGAACTTCCAATGATCCGCCATAAATTGAGTCGGCCTCTTTTTTGTGAAATGGACGGAGATATGCCGCGAGATCGGTGAGCTTGGTATTCAATTCGGCAGAATACCGGTGAGGAGCGGCTAATTGCGCTGTGCCCTTGGCTTCCAGCACATCCTTGCCGGATCGAACTTCACAGCGGACAAGATCCACATCCTTGCGGCGAAAAACCATATCCAGCCGCATTTGATCGATCGGCAGGGAACGGAACGATGCGTTGTTCGCTTTGACTCCCAGAAATCCATCCAACTCGCCCGCGCGACCTTTCACCGAACCCTCAGCCGTGAGCTGACCTGCCGTTTCGCTGAGTGGCTCGCCGAATAACCCCGAGAGGGAAGCCAGTTCTTTGATGTCGGCTTTTACATTGAGCAAGAATGGGGACTCCGTGATTTTTCCCCATCCTTCATCCAGTGAAATTTCGCCATTGAGTTTTACCTGATTCGCTTTCTGCTTCAGATCTAAATTTGAAATCATGAGTCGCCGGTGAATGAGGCTTGATCCAATCTCCAGCGATTCCCAACCGTGATCGTTCCAACGAAAATCCTTGGCGACCAGCCAGAGTGAAGCTTCGGCATCGGCAGGACGCGCTGATTCCCCACGAAAGGTGAAACGCCCCTCCGCCAAACGTCCCCTCGCCTGCCCGGGAAGATCCAGAACGGATGGCCATTCGTCCAACTTGATATCCGAAGCGAGAGCGACAACATCCCACCGCAATCCTTGATTTCCATCGCTAATGTGAACATCCCCGCGAAGCGCACCGCCAAAAACCGAGGAATTAAAAGCCACTGTCGGACCACCCGGCGTATTGGTTCTTATAAAAACATCATTCAGCACGATGCCCGGCAGGAGCGTTAGATTCGCCAATTTGATATTTCCATGACTCCAAGCCGTGTCACCAGTTAATGGCCCGATATATTTATTAAACTTCCCGAGTTGCAGGAAAAATCCAGTCATCTTGATTTTTCCCTGTTCATTTTCGGAGAGAGTCAAATCCAAGTCATCACAGACAAATCGCGTGTTGTTGGACACTTCCTCAATCGTTGCTTTTTTAAAAGTAATGGACGGAGGCGCCTGCAAATCGGCCAAAAATGAGCCCAAGGCTGCTGAAGGAGACTGAGAGGCGGAAACCTGATTTTCGAAACCACTCCAGCGGCGATCGATGAGACAGTAGAGTCGCGTGATTTCAACATCCTTAATCAATCGAACCGGCGAGGAAAACCAACTCAGCATGCCGCTCCAGCGCATTTCTACACGCTCCGCGACCAACAAGCGTTGAGTGAATTTCGGACCTCGGGGAGTCAACGAAAGCCCTTCGATCACCAAGGGCAAGCCGATGCCGGCGCGAACGGAATCTGCTTTAAAAACAAATCCCCGAGTCAAACATCCGAACTCTAAGCCGTAACGGCAAAGCGTGGAGAGGATCACAGGGTTCACCATCCACAGGCCAATCAATCCGGCCAGGAGGGCAACCAAAACACGTTTGGCTCGGAAAAACTTTTTAGGTGTGTCTTTGGACATCACTCTAAGCATACGCGAATTCACACCCAGCAATCCAGCGCATCGTTTAAAGAACGAAAGCGGGTGACATTCTGTGTTGTGCATTCGCGGGCAGGGGGCGTAGATTTCGAGCCTTATTTCCACCGTTCATGCGAGTTGCCCGCTGGTTCATTTTTGGTTTCCCGGTTTTTCTTATTCTGCTCATCGGAGCGGCGTTCTGGAATTCCACGCGCCTGTCGACGGAAAAGAAAAATGAAATGTCCCTCGGCGTTCTCGGTGAACCCTCGTCACTCAATCCCATTCAGCAAGCCGATAGCGCCTCGTCTCAAGTCACAGCTTCTCTTTTCAATGGGCTCCTGAAATTCAATCAGGACCTGGAAATCATCGGCGATCTCGCCAATTCGTGGACTCTGGATCAAACAACGACGATTTTTTTCAAGACCGAGGCTGATGCAATTCGCGGCGCGGAGACGATTAAATCGTGGAAGAAAGAATGGAGCGACTGGACCCTGAAAAGTTGTGAGGCATCAGGGCGATCTTTGATTTTAAAGTTCCAAGATCCAGGCCTCGAAACCTCTCGACTGATCATCGATCGACTCCCACAGGACTCCCTCGCTCTCCTCACAACCCTGCTCATTGATGTTAAAAATGACGCCCGTGGGTTTTTGAAAAATCTCCGCGAGGCTATGCCAAAAGATTCCATCATTCGCGAATGGGTCGAATCCAGCAACGCGTTTGAAATAACAGTCCAGCCATCCCTTAAACCTGAAATCGAAAAATGGATTGCCGATCAAGGCTCAGGAAAACTCCGCGAAGGCGAGGCTTTGGCATTTTTGGCAGAACCTCAG
>JBEIMO010000175.1:0-3885 GCA_040378625.1 Verrucomicrobiia bacterium
CGTAGCGGGCTTTGAGGTTGGCGTTGCCGGCCACGGTGATCTCGGCTTCGCTCGAGCCGGGACCGGTGCCGGTGACGAGCACTTTCACTTTGCCGTCGGCGGTCTTGTAGGCGGCGGCATTCACCTTGCCTTGGATCGTCTTGACGGTGACGGCGGGTGCCTTTTCATCCGAATAAAGGAACGGCTGCAACTCGCGCAGGAGCGTGCCGACATTGCAGAGCTCCTTCCAGCGCTGCTCGTAGTCCGGCAGAGACAGTGGTTTGATGAAATCGAAGTAGGAATAGAACACAAAGCCGCGTGCCCCGAGGATAGCCATCAGCAAGGACATGGAGCGCATCTCCTCCTCGCTGGGAGCTCGTGAATTGGCCAGCAGGGTCTCGCGATCTTTATTGATCTTCGGGTCGTAGAGGCCGGTGTTGTGCGCCTGCGGCACCACCCAGAGCGGGAGCCCGCCGGTTCCCGGGGCCATGGCCTCGCGCGATTGCTCCATGGCGGAAAGCACGATGCGCATGTCGCGGCTGTCTTTAGTGATGGGATACGGATCCACGCCGAAGACATCCGCGCAGGAGACAAACTCATCGAGCGTCTTTTCCTTGAATTTGTCCTGCACGATCCAAGAGGGATGCCAGGGATCGAGTTGATGGAGCAAGCGGCGGCGCTCCTCGACGCGCGGGGCGTGGCCGAGCGGGATCTCATCACCGACATACCAAGCCAGCAGGCCGGGGTGGTCCTTGAAGTTCTTGACGATGGCCTCGACGATTTCCTTTTCGCCGGTGATGCCGTTCCATTTGCCGGGATAGACCTCGCGCCCCTGGCAGCGGTAGTTCTCGTAGAGATCCTTCATGCTGTAAATGATCTTCACCCCCTTGGCCGCGCAGGCGTCGAACACCTCGCGGGTGGACTCGATCCCTTGGTTGGGCTTTCCGCGAAAATGCAATTGCAGGCTTTCGTAGGGCATCACGCAGTTGAAGGGGCTTGCGGCGATGTCTCCGAGACGCTCCGTGAGTTCCCCGCCATAGATATACAGCCCGATCGGCATCGAAGGCTTGCCATCGATCCAGGTGCGGCCTTTGTCATCCACGCGCACCGCTCCGGCGGGCGCTTTTTTCAGATCACGGCAGGCCACCGCGAATCTCTGCTCGTGGAGGATGACCTTCTTTTCCGGATCCAGAAGGCTCGCCGTGAGCGTGTAGGAACCAGGTGGAAGCGCGCCCAGATCGCCCTTGCTGAACTTGCCTTCCAAGGGGGCGGCCACCGCTTTGACCAACTTGTCCCCATCGGTAATGGCCACCCGCACCCGCAGCTTGGACGCATCCAGATTGAAGGCCTTGTTAATATCCCAACGCAGAAGAAATTTTCCGTCATTCGGCAGGAAATACTCCTGCACGGGATGAAGAAGCACTGCCTGAAGGGGGCGCGTGGCGGGCACGATGTTGACCGAGTCAAACCACGCTTTGCCTGTGGCATTTTTCGTTAGATAAAGAACAATCCTCACGCTGTCGGCATCGGCTGGAATTTTCCCCATGCCCTCGACCAGCGTCCAATCCTTGGTGCCGGTGATGCCCGGAAGATAGCTTCCACCCATCCATTTGCCCTTGCCCGAGTATTCGAGCCCCACCGTGGCACCACCATGGGCGTCGCCAGCACCGGCCTGCACTCCTTCGGTCTTGACCAGCGCCGAGAACCGGTAACTTTGCGAAGGCGAGAGCGCGATCTGTTGTAGCGTCAGCGCATACTCCGCCGGATTGGTCCGCTCGTAATAAAGGGCGCGGGTCTGCTGGGTTCCTTGACCGGGCAGCGATTGGAAACCGCCGCCCGCCGTCCATCCGGAGAGCCCTTCCTCAAAGCCGGGATTTGCCACCACGGGTGCGGAAACCTTATCGGCTTCACCCTTGCTGTATCCCGTCAGGTCCTCGGTTTTTTTTTGGCAAGCGGTGAAGATCGAAGTGAGTGCGATCAAGCAGGCCATGCGGCCAAAGATTCGGTTATGTAGCGATGATAATTTCACAATGTGTTTAAAGCTGAGACTTAGAATTGATGAGGGTTGTGATTCTGGGAAAGAGTGTTTCACGATTTCAATGTTAAGATAAAAATCCGCAAGAAACACAATTTATTTTTTGTTTATTTTGTTTTTATCAAAGAGGCGATTGGCACACGTGATTCGATGAATCTGCCGCGATCGAGCGCACAGGCGTTAACTATAATCCGTTTCTTTAAAAAAACATTTTATTGCTATATTGTTTATCTTGAGAAACACTATTCTAATGTCTGAAGCAGCCAAAGCGATCGTTGGGGAGTGGTTGGAGCAGTTTTCCTTGCCGGAACTGGTGATCCGGGATGCCGAGCATCCCGACATCTCGAAGTTATCAGAAATCCTTGCTGTGGTGGGTCCCAGGCGATCGGGGAAGACCTTTTTCTTTTTCCAACTGATTCGCGAACTGACCGAAAAACAAGGCATTCCGAGGGATCGAATTTTGTTTGTGGATTTTGAGGACTACCGGATGGCGTATTTGGGCGAGGATGCCGCTGGTGAGTTACTTTCGGCATTTGAGCAACTCACAGGGCATGGGCCGGAGTATCTTTTTTTGGATGAGGTGCAGCAGTTGCCGAATTGGAGCCGGGTGGTCCGAACGCTTCACAATCGGCGGGCCTTTAAAATCCTGATCAGCGGCAGCAATTCGGAGTTGCTGAGTCGCGAAGTTTCCACCGAGTTGCGCGGCCGCTGTCTTGAGGTGGCGATGTTTCCATTTTCCTTTTCTGAATTTCTGCGCTTCAGAGAGATCGAGGTGAACCCAAGCATGATCCACACATCGGCCAAGGGTCGGATTCTCGGGGCCTTCGAGGACTACCTGAGCAGAGGCGGATTTCCCGGCGTGGCGGCGTGTGATTCGGCCATGGAGCGGCGGCGAATGCTGCAGGGATATTACCAGACGACCTATTACAAGGACATCCTGGAGCGCTATGATATTCGAGCCAAGGACACGCTGTCCTCCATGATGCGGCATGCGGTGGATCAAGCCGGCGAGATGTTTTCGATTTCAGCATTCACAAAGACACTCACGCAGCGCGGCATCGAGTGCAGCAAGCGCACGGTAGCGAATTACCTCACTTATCTGGAGGAGGCGTTCTTTGTGATCCTGACGGAAAAGTTCGCCTACTCGCAGCGCCAACGGACGGCAAATCAAGTGAAGTGCTATCTCTTCGACACAGGCTTCAAACAACTGGCGGTGAATTTTTCGCCCAACAAAGGCAAGTTGCTTGAGAACCTTGTCGCAATCGAACTGAGACGGCGGGGGAAGGAGTTTTTTTACTTTCGAGGCCGAGGAGAGTGCGACTTCATCGTCATGAACGGCGAGCGCCCGGAATCAGCAATTCAGGTGTGTTGGGAAATCCACGAGAGGAACCGCCAAAGAGAAACGGGAGGTTTGCGCGAGGCGCTGAAAGAATTGAATTTGAGCGAGGGGTTGATCCTGAGCCATGAGGGAGGGAACGAGGTGGATGGAATCCCGCAGGAACCCGTTTGGCGCTGGCTGTTGGGATTTGAGTGAAGAAGTGATTGCTACCGGATTGCGGAGACTGGCACGGAGAAGAGAGAAAAATCATTTTCTTGGTAGGGTCGGTGCGTCCTATCAGCGATGTGCTTGCTTACCCCTTCGGTTCGCGTAACCCATTTTGACGCGCGCCGAGTGCGGCAGAGCGCTTGCATGCAGTTCCTTCATGGGGCTATAAGATTCCTCCAGCAGGCCCCCGCTTGCGACACGGAATGGGAAAAATCAAATCCGCAGCGATCAGCAAACTCCTCGATTTCCAATTGCCCGGGCAGAGGCCCGCTACCAAGGAAATCGGGGCCCATGTGCGCGCATTGATCAAAAACGGCACATTGCA
>JBEIMO010000176.1:0-3875 GCA_040378625.1 Verrucomicrobiia bacterium
AAGTCGTTGGCGTAGGCGTTCACAGGATCTGGCAGAATGTTGCTGAGCACCACAAGCTCCGGACGCTCACGATAAATGCCCTTTTCCACAAAATAGTGAAATAGGTGGTTGAGCCTGAGATTTTCAGGTTCGAAGGCCTCCATGAAATTCTGATCCACCGGTTGGAAAACCAGCCCCGCAAAAACCACAAAGCGCGGCTTTTCATCATAGGCGCTGCTTTGCAGGGTGAATGGCCAACTCTCATTCAGCGGCACAATGACCTGCATCGGCTTCCCATTTCTCAAAATGTCAAATGTCACCTTGTCGCCTTTGAATTTGCGTTCCACCACCTCGGTGAGCGGGACCGCCTCCATCTCAATCGGAATCGTTCCATCACTCGAAATAGACAGTCCATCGATCCGCATTAACACATCGCCCGGCTCGAGCAGGTTTTCAGACGTTCCCGCCGTATAAACACTGCCAACTTGAACTCCCTTGTCGTCACCAGGAACTTCCAGTGCGCGCCGCGCAGCGGGATTGAAGAGGTTATGAAATGTCAGCCCCAAATCCATGTAGCGGTCGTATTTTCCATCCTCCACATCCTTCAAAAAGTGGCGCACCACCGGGGTTGGGATCATGTATCCCACATTCTGAGCGACATCGCCGCTGTAGCCTTGAAACGCGACACCGACGACTTTGCCTTTTTGCAAAACCGGTCCTCCGCTGTTGCCGGGATTGATCGCCGCATCGATCTGGATCGTGAGATGCGAATCGATGCCGGAGTGCGAATATGTCTGAAAATCAATCCGCGATACAATACCGCGCGTCACCGACAACCGATTGCCGCCGATGGGATATCCATACACCGAAACCGTGGATTCAATTTCGGGAATACCACCGAAGCCGAGCGGCTTGGTGCGTTTGAAAAACTGGGCATCATCGACGGACAGCAACGCCAAATCGCAATCATGCGCGACATGAAGCACCCTCGCCGTATAGGGCTTGGGATCCCCTTCCTTGCTGACTGTCAAAAAGCGGGCATTACTGACCACATGGGCGTTCGTCATGATGCGTTCGCCCGAAACAATAAATCCCGCGCCTACGCTGGATGTCACCTCGCCGGAACTCCAGGGCGTTTTGTAATTCGGTTCCTGTGATGTCGTCTCGATGCGAACAAGGCTTTCACCAACCTCAACGGCGCTCAGCGAGAGGCTGGTAAAAAGTGTGATGGCCAGAACGATGACACGGAACATTCGGACGAACTTACTACTGCGCGAAGGAAGTGCAATGAACGTCCGTGCCACAAGTTACTTTGCAACGATGTTTACGAGTTTTCCTGGAACAACGATGATTTTGACGATCGATTGACCCGTAGTGGCTTCGAGAATTTTCGGGCTGATGCGGGCAGCTTGTTCGATGTCCTCTTTGGTGGAATCTTTCGGCACACGGAGACGGTCACGGACTTTGCCGTTCACTTGGACAACAAGTTCCACCTCGGTTTCCTCCAATTGGGCTTCGTCATGCACGGGCCATTGTTGCGTGGAGGCCTGGCCGGCAAAGCCGACGCGCTGCCAAAGCTCCTCGGCGATATGCGGCGCAAACGGACTGAGAAGCGGCAACAAGATGCGCAAGGCCTCCAGCGGGCACGGCTTTGCGTTCACAAACTCGTTTGTAAAAACCATCATTTGCGAGATCGCCGTATTGAACGCGAGATCGCGGATATCGGACGTCACTTTTTTGATCGTGGCATGCGCCAGACGCAGTTGCGATGCGGTGAGCGGAACATCAGCGAGATTTTTGGAAAGAATCCATTCGCCTTCCTGATTCTCCTCCATGGCTAACCGCCAGACGCGACCGAGGAAGCGATAAACTCCCTCCACGCCTTTCATGCTCCATGGTTTCATCTGCTCGAGCGGGCCCATGAACATTTCGTAGAGGCGCAATGAATCGGCGCCATATTCCTCAATGACGCTGTCGGGAGTGATCACGTTGCCTCGGCTTTTTGACATCTTCTGACCATCAGGGCCGAGGATCATTCCTTGATTGATCAAGCGCTGGAACGGCTCTGGCGTGGTCAGATAGCCGAGATCAAAAAGCACTTTGTGCCAGAAGCGCGCATAAAGGAGATGCAGAACAGCGTGCTCGGTTCCTCCCACATAGAGATCCACACCTCCGGGCTTCGCGTTTTTGCCCATCCAGTATTGATCTGCCTCGGCGCCAAGGAAACGCTCGCCATTTTTAGGATCGCAGAAGCGGAGGTAATACCAACACGAACCTGCCCATTGCGGCATCGTGTTTGTTTCGCGTCCGGCGGTCTCCGAGTAGCGAACCCACTCCCGCGCCTTGCTGAGCGGCGGCTCGGGTGTTCCCGTGGGTTTGAAATCCTCCATGTCCGGCTGCACCAATGGCAACTCGTCCTCGGAAATCATGCGATGTTTTCCATTTTCCCAAACAATCGGAAATGGCTCACCCCAATAACGCTGACGCGAGAAAAGCCAGTCGCGGAGTTTGTAATTCACCGTCCCGCGACCAAGCCCTTTTTCCTCCAGCCAGAGCGTTATTTTTTTCTTCGCTTCGGCGGTGGCCAGCCCATCTAAAAACCCCGAATTCACAGCCATTCCGTCGCCGGAGAAGCAGGTGAAACAAGGGAGCACGGGCGTCCCGCCCGTGAAGACGTTGACATCCTTCAACCCCGCCCGTGTGGGATTCTCGGCAATGTATTCAACGATTCTTTTAAAATGCTCTTCCCCTCGCACTATCCGGTCGAAATATTCCTCCTGCCAAATAACGCCCTCTTTTCCAAGGGACTTGTTAATTTCGTGGGCGGAGTAGCTTTTCCAGCTGTGAATGACTTTCCCCAGATCTTCTCCTTCGGAAAGTTTGAAAAGCACGTGCACGTGATTGGGCATCACCACAAACGTGGAAAGCTCGTAGCGAGAGCCGTTGAAATGTTTTAGTGAGCTTTCAACAATGTCCGAAATGGCAGGATTTTGAAGAATGCAGCTGCCTCTACCTTCATCAAGCATCTCATCGAACCGATCCGAGAAAAGTCGATGGTATTCCCTTTCATCTTCGATGGAAAGTGGCTGCGACCGCATAGCCAACCAAGCCTCTGACTCCAATTTCCAATCACGGACTACACTAGCGGGCAGGCTATCCTCCAATCTCCATGTTACGAAATAGTATTTCCCCTCCTGTTGCCAGTGAGGAAGGTTGCGTTCACGTATTTGTATTTCCCGCCTTTGCTCAAAAAAGGGCGTTGGTGAATTCACGGGCGGGACGCCCGTGCTCCCTTGTTTCACGACTTCCCGAATCGGGAGTTGGAATTTTGTGGCGAATTCAAAATCGCGCTCGTCGTGGGCAGGAACGGCCATGATGGCTCCGGTGCCGTAGCCCATCAAAACGTAATCGGCGATCCAAACAGGTATCTTTTCTCCATTGACCGCATTGATTGCATAAGCTCCGGTGAAGACGCCGGTTTTTTCCTTGTTGAGTTCGGCCCTCTCCAGATCGCTCTTGGACGCAACGGCCGCTTGGTATTTTTCCACAGCGTCTTTTTGTGCGGCGGTGGTGATGCTTTGCACCAGCGGATGCTCGGGCGAGAGAATCATGTAGGTCGCTCCGAAAAGCGTATCCGGACGGGTGGTGAAAACCTCCACGTCGCACTTGGCATTTTCTATTTGGAATTTCACCAAGGCACCCTCGCTGCGGCCGATCCAGTTTCGCTGAAGCAACTTGATGCCCTCGGGCCAGTCGAGCCCGTCGAGGCCCTCTATAAGACGATCTCCAAACGCCGTAATGCGCAACATCCATTGACGAAGCGGGCGACGCTCGACGGGAAATCCGCCGACCTCGCTCTTGCCATCAATCACTTCCTCGTTCGCCAGAACGGTTCC
>JBEIMO010000177.1:0-3860 GCA_040378625.1 Verrucomicrobiia bacterium
CAATGCTTTGCTCTTCAGCAACGCGCCCGCCTCCTGTCGGCGTCTTGAGCCCATGGTCTCCATCCGGCCGAGTCTCAAAGCAGACTTTATCCGGATCGGACTCGGTCAGAATATTCGACGAGGCGATGAAGGCTCCTTCGCTCTGCGCAAAGAAACCAACGCCCATCGCGCCCACCTTGTGCTGCGGAATGATCACCTCGCCATTGGCGCGGATGCAGGGCCGACCGACATTCCAGAAAAAACGGATCTTGCCGCCATAAACATTCTCGCGGTCGCAGGCAAACTCGCGCACCGGAATGGTGTAACGCTTGCCCGACCAACTCAGGCCACCATCGTCGGAATACTTGAATACATAGTCACCCAGCGAATCGACGCGCTTGTAGGAAGTTACGCCTGCTTCTCCATTAAATCCTTCTCCCAATTCGGTTTTCACCTCGGGCACCCGGTCCGTATTGTAGTTGTAGAAAGCATAAACTCTCCCCGAGGGGACTTTCAGCAACACCGCGTAAGAAGCCTCGGGTCCGTCGGTGGGCTCGAGGCTCGCCTTCTCAACCCAAGTCTCGCCACGGTCATGGCTGCGGAAGGTCACCGGATGTTGACCCGGATCCCCCTCGTGGCCGGTGCCCGTGGTCATGACGCAGAGCCAGGTTCCATCATTGTTGACTACCACATAAGGTTGGTCGCAATAGCCCTCGCTTGGAATCTCACTGCCAGATTGCGTTCGGCGGTAGTCGATCAGGTCAGAATTTTGATTGGTTGTGGTGCTCATGATGCGCAGAAGGGAATATTGGGTTTGCTGAATGAACTGGGTGGAACGATCCTAGTCATCGGAAGGCCACGACGAGATCCCAACAACGATCAAAAAACAGTCATCGCTTATAAAATTGAGACTTAAACAGGGGTGATATCATGTCTGTTTTTTGAGAAAGGATGTCTCATTTTTAAAAGTGTAATTTATTGTTAAAAACAAAGCCTATTTGTTGATTGAGAAGTCACACAACAACCTCAAAAAATCAGCCATCGCCCACCCATCTGAGCTTGCCAGCCGATTTTTAAAAAAAGACAACCCTGATCTTCAGCCTGAATTGCTTGAGACTATGAATATTGTTTCAAAAGCCCGTCACGCCCAACTTTGGAAACCCTCCGCCATTGCTGCCAGTAATGCGCGCCTGTCGGATTTAGTGATCAGCAGCCAAGAATTCCAAGTCGACAGCCTACGACTCAACTGTGCGGGTTGCCATCTGGGCCCTGGCATTTTTACCAACAAACAAAAGCCCGGCATGCACCGGCATGACGAAGTGCAGATCGAGATTCCACTTTCGGGGCACTTTTATTTCACCGTGGAAGACAAAGAAATCCCTCTTGGAGCTGGACAAGCACTCGTCATTCCTCCCCACACGCCACACGATTGGAATACACCCAGAGGCGGTTTTATGCTGGGCATACTCATCAAAGTCAGAGACCTCCTCGGCACAGACGCCAACCTTCCTTATTCGCTTAAGAAAAGACAGAGCCCCATAGAAAGTCCGACACTGACATCCCATCTGCAGCAACTCATGGATTTACTGGTCCGTCGAAGCTCCACACCCTTCACACAGGCGATTTGTTCTTCACTGCTCAAGGCTCTGATTGCTGAGATACTCGACTCGGTCTGTGTTTTTCCGAAAAAAGCGCAACCAAAAGATACCAACCAACTCCGAAAAAATCTCATCTTCGAGCAGACAAGTGCGTTCATCAAAAGCAACATCAACCATGCGCTCCAAGCTAAAGAACTTTCCATACAAGCCGGCATTGGCTTTCGCCAACTCACACGCATTTTTCTGAACTTATGCGGAGAGGCACCGCACCAATACATCTTGCGATTGCGCTTCGAGCAGGCCCGCGCGCTCATCGACAAAAACCCTCTCAAACCAATCAAGGAAATCGCCTACGAATGCGGATTTTATTCCCCCTCGCACCTTACCACAACATTCAAGAAAAACCTTGGCATCTCGCCAAGAGCGTATGCGACGCAAATGACTCGTAGGAAATAGAAAGCCTCCAGGCGATATTTCGCCAGTCGATTTGACCGGTCTCTTCTATATCAAAACAGGTGTCTCGATTTTCATGACCGGTGTTCGCTCGAAGACAACTCGTGTTCTCAAATCGATGACTGCTGTTCTCTCGGAGACAACTCGTGTTATCAAATCGATGACTGCTGTTCTCTCGGAGACAACTCGTGTTATCAAATCGACAACCGCTGTTCTCTCGGAGATGACTCGTGTTATCAAGTCGGTGACTGCTGTTCTCCCGGAGACAACTCGTGTTATCAAATCGATGACCGCTGTTCTCTCGGAGACAACTCCGATCAGGGCGTTGAATTCCAGCTTCGGTTGCTTTGATACGATCCTTCGGACGATCTTCTTCGAGGCATCGCTTGCGATATCAAATACCCCAGAGGTGAATGCCTTCCAGAGCCGGTCGGAGGTCTTCGCTGAAATGTTAAACTGAAAACAATTTTCCCTTGCAGCATTACGCCATTAGCGTAATGCTTGTTAAAGAATGAATCCTTTTCAGCATGGAGTTGTTGTGTCGGGCGGGGACTTCTGCCCGCGCCCGGACTTGATGAACGAGCTGAGGGCGCATATCCGGTCACGGCAGAATTGCGTGATTCGCGGTGGTCGGCGAATGGGAAAGACTTCGGGAGTTTTAGAGGCGATCCGGGCGGAAAAGGGGGTGAGTTGGATGCTGGTCAATTGCTGGGGGAAGAGCAGCCTAACGAGCTTGGCGGAGGCGATTTCGGAGGCGTTTCTTGCCTCCCAGAGCCGGAGGGGCCTGTCATTGAAAACCATTCTGAGCGGGTTTGCTCAGATGCGCCCACAGGCAACCATCGATCCACAGACGGGACATCCCACTTTCTCGGTGGATTTGGCGTCGGGTCGGGAATTCACGCCGCGTTCGCTGGAGCGTGTGCTTGAACCGATTGGAGAGGAGGGAAAGAAGCGGCCATTGGTGGTGGTGCTCGACGAGTTTCAAGCGTTGCTCCACCTTGCGGAGCACAGGGAGGTGATGGCAACGCTCCGGGGAGCAATCCAACTGCAACCTGCGGTCACATATTTCTATCTCGGAAGCATCCGGAATCAGATGGATGCCATTTTCAACGACCCCAAGCAGCCATTTTTCAAGTCAGCGGCTTCGGTGTCGGTCGGGCCGATCCCACGCGAAACTTATGCCATTTACCTTCGGAAGAAATTCGCCACTGGTCGGCGTGATATCGAGGACGCAGCCATCGAAAGAGTCTTCGAGTTGGCGAACGACATCACGGGCGATGTGCAACAATTATGCTCTCAAATTTGGAATACCACGGACGCCGGGGAGGTCATTGATGTGAGTGCGGTGGCGCGGGGACTTGAGCGAATTCACCAAGCGGAGAGGGAATCGAACTCCCGGATCATCGACCTTCTCACTCCGGGGCAGGTTCGCGTCCTTTTGGGCCTGGCAAAAACCAGAGGTGAGCAGCCAACTTCGAAATCCTTCCTAAAAGTCTCAGGCATCAGCCAGCCTTCATCGGTGACCAAATCATTGATGCGTTTGGAAAATGAAGGCTTGGTGTTTCGGGATTCCAAGGGCTACCGGTTTTTCAGCCCGTTTTTTCGCACTTGGCTGCTTTCAGAGGGCCCCAGGTGAGAGAGATCAATACCACAGGTTCGGCAAAGCGTTTCCCAATTCGGTGCAAGCCCTTCCTCATGATGGCCAAATCGAACCTTCGCCTCAAACATTATTTCGGCACGAGTCCGAATGCTGTAAAAACGCAAATCTGGATCGCGATGGCGACCTATCTGCTCGTTGCGATCTTGCACAAGGAGCTCAAATTGTCCGGA
>JBEIMO010000178.1:0-3765 GCA_040378625.1 Verrucomicrobiia bacterium
GCAATGGGTTCTATGGTGATGAACATGGCGGCCAATATGCTCGGTCTCAGCAATGCCGCTACGCCACTTGGCCTGAGAGCGATGCAGGATTTGGAAAAGCTCAATACCCGCCCGGGAACCGCAACAAATGCGATGTGCACATTTTTGGCAATCAATACGAGTTCGATCCAACTCATTCCAGCAACCACCGTCGCCATTCTTGCCGCAGCAGGCTCAAAAAATCCGACGGCCATCATTGGAACCGCATTTTTTGCTACATGTTGCTCCACGATCGCTGGCGTCATTGCTGTGAAAGCCTTTGAACGCCTGCCCGTATTTGCGCTGCCTCCGCAGGAAAAAGAAATCACTCCATCGGACGCGACGGATTCAACCCCTGACGAAAAATGCATCACGCCGAAGTGGTGGGGAAATTTGATTCTGATTGGTTTTGCCGCCTGTTTCCTGTGGTTTGGATATCAATTTCTAGGTTCAACCGATACCTCACGTCATGCGCTGATTCGAGCCGTGGATGCCGTTTCCTATTTGGCCATTCCATTCTTGGTCGCGTTCTTTCCACTCTACGCCGCGCTCTGCCGCGTTTCGGTCTATGAGGAATTTGTCGAGGGAGCCAAGGAAGGGTTTCATGTATCCATCCGAATCATCCCCTACCTCGTGGCGATTATTTCCGCCGTTGCCATGTTTCGCGCTGCTGGGGGAATCGATATTTTGACTCGGGCCATCGGACCATTTCTCTCTGCGATTCATTTCCCCACGGAGTTGCTGCCGCTTGTGCTGATGCGTCCGATGAGCGGAAGTGGGGCCAATGGCATCTTTGCGGAGTTGGTGCAGAGCCAAGGGCCCGACAGCCTGCTTGCACGCATGGGGGCATCAATTATGGGCAGCACGGAAACGACATTCTACGTTATAGCCGTGTATTTCGGATCGGTGGCCGTTCAGCGCAGTCGCCATGCTGTTCCTGCGGGCCTTGTGGCCGACCTGGCGGGAGTGACGGCTTCGATTATTATCTGCCGGTTGGTTTTCGGGTAACATCCCAGTTGGTTGCACTGCCTGTGGAATTGCGCCACTATTGAAGACCGATGGGTTCCCAAGCGCCTCGCGCCGATTTCCAAGCCATTCTTCGCGACATGCCGCACAAGCCCGGCGTGTATGTCATGCGCGACCGCCTCAACCACGTGATCTATGTGGGCAAGGCCAAAGACCTGCGAAAGCGTGTCGGCAGCTATTTCATGCCCTCGCGAAAATTATCTGCTGATTTAAAAACTCGGGCACTCATCGAAAGCGCGTGGAACCTCGAATACCACATCGTTCGCAGTGACGCCGAAGCTGTCCTCTTCGAGGGGCGGTTGATCAAGGAATTTCGCCCGAAATACAATATCAGCTTCCGCGACGATAAACGGTTTCTCATGGTCAGGGTCAATCTGAAGGAAGCCGTTCCTCGATTCAGTCTCACGCGTTTTCGCAAAGAGGATGGCGCGCGCTATTTCGGTCCTTTTGCTGATGGCAAGGCCGTGCGCTCCACGCTCGAAGCCATGATTAAAAAGTTCGGACTGCGCTCATGCCGACCATTGGAACCTGGCGAGTCTGATTTCAAGCACTGCCTCGACCATATCATTAAAAATTGTAGCGCCCCATGTGTTGGTCGGATTTCACGCGAAGGCTACCTGGAAAGGGTTCAAGAAGCCTGCGAGTTTCTCGATGGTCAAAGCCGCGAGATGATTGAACAAATCGAACGAGACATGAAATCTGCTGCCGACAAGATGGATTTCGAAAAAGCAGCGCAACTGCGAAATCTTCTCAATGACCTCAAGGCCACGACACGCCAGATGGTCCGCTTCACGAGAAAATCTCTGCCTACAACGGTCAATCCCCAAGCCGATATGGCGGCCCTGCAAACAGCTCTCTCATTGCCGGAACTCCCGCAGGTGATGGAGTGCTTTGACATTTCGAATATTTCTTCAACACACATCGTTGCCTCCATGGTGAGATTTCGAAATGGAGTTCCCGACCGAGCCAATTACCGCACCTACCGCATCAAGGGAATTTCTCATCAAGATGACTTTGCCAGCATGGCGGAAGTAGTTCGCCGCCGCTATGGGCGCGTGCTGCGAGAGCAAACAGAAAGCGGACCACCGGTCATACTGCTTCCTAATCTCATCATTGTCGATGGTGGCAAGGGGCAGCTTTCGAGCGCCTGCGAGGAATTGCAGCGACTGGGGCTCTCGAACATCCCGATCATTGGACTCGCTAAGGAATTTGAAGAAATCCATCGTCCGGGCCGCCCACTGCCAGTCAAGTTGCCTGAGGATAGCGGGGCTCTACGCCTGCTTCAAAGAATCCGCGATGAAGCCCACCGCACGGCGAATGGCTATCACAGTCTGTTACTCAAGAAGCGTGTTCGCGAAAGCGTTCTCGATAGCATTCCAGGGATCAGCAGCGCAAAAAAACGCCTTCTTTTGGAGAGCTTCGGTTCGGTGGAACGAATCAAAAACCTGCCCGCATCGGAAATTGCCATGCTGCAAGGCATCAGTTCCGCTCTCGCAGAAAAGATCTCCGCGGCCCTCCAGCAAGGTTAACACGATGAAGTTTGCAAAAATTCCCTGCCTCTCCTGTTTGACGCCCCTTTTCAAAACCGTATAGTCCAAGCCATGCAAGGTAATGGCAGAAGGGTGCTGCTCGGAATGAGCGGTGGTGTGGATTCCAGCGTCGCAGCCGCTTTATTGAAGCGCGACGGATGGGAAGTGATCGGCGTGACGATGAAAGTCTGGCCACAAGACTGCATTTCCCGCGCAGAGGACAAATGCTGCGGACCTTCGGCCATAGCGGATGCCCGCGGCGTGGCCCATCGTTTGGGAATCCCCCACTACGTTGTGGACGAGGCAGACAACTTTGAAAAAATTGTCATCGACTATTTTGCCAGCGAATACCGTCAGGGCAGAACGCCGAATCCGTGCGTGATGTGCAACGAACATCTCAAATTTGGAAACCTCCGCACCAAGGCCCGGTCGCTCGGGGCGGACTTTATCGCCACCGGCCACTACGCCATCATCGATCATTTTGAAAACCGTGCGGTCCTCCGCAAAGGCCGCGATGGCCGCAAAGACCAATCCTATTTTCTTTTCAGCCTCGGCCAAGACCAACTCCAACACGCCCTCACACCACTGGGAGGAATGGAAAAAACTGAGATTCGCGAGATCGCTCGGGAACTCGGTTTGAAGGTCGCAGACAAGGTGGACAGTCAAGAAATCTGCTTCGTTCCGGGCAATGATTACAAAGCATTCCTAAAAGGTCATCTTGGGGAACAGGAGTTCCATCGTGGGGGCATCTACGACACTCAGGGCAACTTTATTGCCGAACACGAAGGCATTGAAATGTTCACAATCGGCCAGCGCAAGGGCCTGCCAGGCGGATCTCCTCGCCCACGTTATGTGGTCGATATCGATCCCGAAACCAATCGCGTCATTGTGGGCGATGAGGAAGATTTGGTCCGCGAAACCTTTGAGGTTGATCGCGCCAATTGGCTCGATGGCGAACCGTCTGGACCTCGTGAGATCAGTGTAAAAATCCGCTACGCTCACCCGGGAACACCCGCCTTGGTGCATCCCCTGCCTGGCGGCAAAGCCCGCATCGAACTCGCCACCCCGCAACGTGCCATCACACCAGGTCAGGCCTCAGTTTTCTATGACGGCGATGTCGTCGTGGGCGGCGGTTGGATCATGCGTCAACCGGCAGCAGTTTGATTTAAAGCGCTAAGCTTCCGCGTCGGAA
>JBEIMO010000179.1:0-3729 GCA_040378625.1 Verrucomicrobiia bacterium
GGTTGCGATATTTGAGTTTAAACTGACGCTGGCGTTCGAACGGAATTTGGCGATATGAAAGTTCGATCTCCAAACAATCTTGATACACTGGCTCTACAAATCCTTGGCCTTTATCTTTATAAACTTGAAAGCAAGCTCCCATAATATTGTAGACTTCTTCTTTAAAGAGCAATTTATTCTCCATAGGATTGGTCCTTAAATTACACTAAATGGGTGGCTATTATGCTTTGTTTTGTGTCTATTCGTGAAATTCGTGGTTTACCCTTTTCGTTGAAGGACGGTGCGGAGATAGTTGCCGTAACTCGATTTGCCAAGTTTTTCAATAGATTTTTCAAAGCCGGTTTGATCGATAAAGCCCATTTGGAAACCGATTTCCTCCAAGCAGGCGATGCGCAGACCTTGGCGGTTTTGGATGACGCGGACAAATTCGGCCGCCTCGAGCAATGAATCATGCGTTCCGGTGTCCAGCCATGCGGTGCCGCGACCGAGTTTCTCAACTTGCAACCGACCTGCTTCGAGGTAGCGACGATTCAGGCAAGTGATTTCCAACTCGCCGCGCGCGGAAGGTTTGAGAGCGCTTGCCTGCTCGACGACATCGTTACTGTAAAAATAGAGGCCTGGAACGGCGAAGTTGCTTTTCGGTTGTGCAGGTTTTTCCTCCAAGGAAATGGCCCGTCCTGTGGCGTCAAATTCCACCACGCCGTAGGCTTTGGGATCGGCGACCTCGTAGCCGAAGATCGTGGCGCTTTGAAGATTTGAGGATGCGGCGGCAAGTGTTTCAGTAAAATCGTGCCCGTAGAAAAGATTGTCACCGAGCACCAAGGCCGCCGGCGAATTGCCAAGAAATTCCGCACCGATCAAGAAAGCCTGCGCCAATCCGTCTGGGCTCGGTTGTTCCGCATAAGAAAAATGCACTCCAAACTGGGAGCCATCACCCAGCAGACTGCGAAAAGCCGGGAGATCGTATGGCGTGGAGATGATCAATATCTCGCGAATCCCTGCCAGCATCAGCACGGAAATCGGATAATAGACCATCGGCTTGTCATAGACAGGCATCAACTGCTTGCTGACAGCCAATGTCAGCGGATGGAGGCGAGATCCGGAGCCTCCGGCAAGAACGATTCCTTTGCGTTTTTGAGGTGAGGTCATGAGATACTAAATTTAAACACGCTACCGCCTTTGGTCATCAGCGAAATTCTTCCGCTGGTCCATTCGAAATTTAAAATGTTTCCCTGATGCTTAACAGGCTTTGAGCTCCACGGGGGCAAGATCAGCGGCTAAAGCGGAGGGTAAATATAGCCCCATGATGCGAGGGTTTAATCCTCTTCACGGAGCTAAAAAATGCACCCAACTAGAACCAAATTACAGAACACATGATCGGGCAATCACCCCATTGTGTTCAATGCAAAATGAATTTTTTTTTGGGGGGGGTAAGCGAGCATTTTACGTGATTTTTAGGC
This sequence comes from Verrucomicrobiia bacterium, assembly GCA_040378625.1. GTDB lineage: Bacteria > Verrucomicrobiota > Verrucomicrobiia > Chthoniobacterales > Terrimicrobiaceae > UBA967. The sequence continues at coordinate 1,461 of JBEIMO010000179.1, forward strand.
AGGGTTTTTGAGCGACAGAGTGGCTGGAAATCCATCGGGAAGGCGGACTGGCTTGCCGGAGGGCATCTGGACAAGCGCCAGAGCTTGTCGACATTTGACGAGGACTGCGGCATCCGAGGGACGAATAATTTCAAATTCCACCCAAAATCGAACTCCGCTCCATTCCGTGATCCGTCCCTCGACGCGCAGAACATCTCCGAGAAGCGCGGGCCGTTTGTAATCAATCTCCGTGCGGGTCACAACCGCATGAATGCTCGTTCTGCGGATCTCGTCGAAGTCCATTCCCATTTGGATCGCGAGGAGCGTGCGGGCCGTTTCAATGAATCGCAGATAAACGATATTGTGAACCACTCCTCCGGCATCGGTATCAAAATACATGACGCGCACCTCGGTAGAGATACGGCAATTTTCAGGCAATGCGTCACTCATGTCGGACAGGATTACTTTTTGAGCTCCTCGGCTTGGGCTGCCACTTGGGCGTTAGGCATGATGGCCAGCGCTTCCAAATACTTGGCCAGCGCCTCTTTTTTCTTACCCGCTTGAGCCAGCATTACAGCCTCCTCGCGCAGTTTAGAAAATGCTCCCAGCTTGGCGGTGATGAAGGATTGCAGGGCCTTGATGGCCTCGTTTGTTTTCGAACCAATGTGAGCCGATAACTGAACGAGAGGCGCTATGGCGGTGTCAGCAGCAAAGAAATCACGCTCCAAAAGAAGAGAATCCAGCTTGGGAAGCTGATTGCCAAGCGCAATGGCAGCAGTCACGGATTCACTTGGAACATTGATTCCGCTTGGGGGCGAGCCACTGCTGAAAATCGTGAATTGTGTTTGCAGCGTCTGGATTTGAGAGGCGAGTTGCGGGCCCAATGAAGGCACTGCGCCATTTTCAGCAAGGCTCACAAATAAAACCTCCAAGGCGCTTTTGATCTCATCGACCATATTGGAAATCTGTGCGGCGGCGTCAGCCTGTTCGATGACGCGACGAATCTGACTGTCCGGCGTGGGAACTTTTTTTAATCGGCCAAGAATGACGGCCAAACTGGATGGCTCGAGATTGGGATTTTCCAGTTTTGCCAAAAGTTCATCCAAATCTTGCTTGGCGCAAAGTTCGTCATAACGGGTTTTGACGGCCGTGAGACGCCCCTGCAAATCCGGTTCGGTTTTGGCGAGATCTTGAAGTTTCAAAAAATCATCATTCGAGATTAGTCGAAATGTCCCTATTGTTTTGGCTGCTACAGCATCCTGTATTTCCGCATTGAGCCTTGTCTCAATCTTGGCAATTTCGCGTCTCCGATAATCTCTCTCTTTTTCCCACAAACCCGCATTGCGGACGTTGCCGGCTTTGAATTGAGTGACCGCATCCAGTGAAGGTTTCAGCATTTCCGCGATGAGCGAGGCTGCTTGCGGATAGGTGGCTCCAATCTGGTTGAAATTGGCGATGAACTTTTGCAGAGCATCGCAATCAGCCTGAGAAAGAATGTCCTTAGGAACCTCGGGTTCCACGACGATCTTGACCACCTGAGACGCGGGAACTTGGCGTTCCTGATTATTGGAAAGCTCAAAAACAAAATATCCAGCGCCCGGAGTTCCGCGTGCCGTGCGATCTGTAAATTTGACAAATTTTTGGACTGTTGCCTGATTCGCAGGCGACCACGTCTGAGGCTTAACAAGAGCGAATCCTGGCTTCAACACAGGCGTCGAGCCATCGCGCGTTTGTGCGCTGAGTTTTGAAATACCAAAGAAAAAGGCCGCTAGCAGGATGGCTTTAAAGATAGACCTCATAACGAAAAGATCATGTCACTCGCCGAAAGGATTGTGCAAGAAATTGCGCTGACCAACTCATCGCAGATTTTCGATGGCAGCAAGGAGATCTGCCTCAGTCACCAAGTCAGAAACAAATGCAGCACCCAGACTCCGCAGTAGAACGAAGCGCACAGCACCTGCGTGAAACTTCTTATCTTTGCGAATCGCCTTCATGATGGCCTCCGTTGAAATGTCCGACGGCAAATGCAGAGGGAGTTTGTAATGCGCCAACGCGGAGGTGATCTGCTCCGCCTCCTTCGAAGAAAGACCGGCCTTCTCCACCGATAATTTACAGGCAGCAACAAGCCCTAGACTGATCGCCTCGCCATGCAAAAACCGGCCATAGCCAGCGGCCGCTTCAATGCCATGACCGATAGTGTGGCCGAAGTTTAACAACGCCCGCACGCCCTTGGTTTCAAACTCATCCTCCGCAACGATGGCGGCTTTGATGGCAACATTTCTGGCGATTA
>JBEIMO010000180.1:0-3713 GCA_040378625.1 Verrucomicrobiia bacterium
CGCGAGGAGGGATACATTTTAACGAATAACCACGTCATCGCGGAAGCGACCGATATTGTGGTAAAACTCCAGGACGGCCGCCGATTCAAAGCCGAGGTTGTGGGGGCAGATGAACGGAGCGATCTGGCCGTTCTGAAAATCAATGCCACAGCACTTCCCCTCTCGAAACTGGGCGACAGTGATGCGGTAAAAGTCGGGGAGTTTGCCTTCGCGATTGGAACTCCGATGGAGCTTCCTTACACGTTCACATTTGGCGTGGTGAGCGCCAAGGGACGAAATCTCAGCCTCGGGGGAAATTACGATGAGTTCATTCAGACCGACGCTGCCATCAATCCCGGAAATAGCGGCGGACCACTCTGTGACATCGAAGGGCGTGTCATTGGAATCAATACGCTCATCAGCGGCATCAATCGGGGCGTGGGCTTTGCCATTCCCATCAATGTCGCAAAAAGTATCGCCGACCAACTTCTCACCAAAGGGCGCGTGAGCCGGCCATGGCTTGGAATTTCCATCGCCAGTCTTGAAGAGCTCAAACAACAACGCGCGGCAATTGCGGGGGTGGCTTCCGGCGTTGTTGTTCGGGGTATTGAGCCTGGCGCTCCAGTCCAATCCAGCGACCTATCGCCGGGCGATGTCATTACCAAAGTCGATGGTAAGCAGATTGCCCTCGCCTCCGATCTCCAGCGGGAAATTCTTGGCAAAAAAATCGGCCAGAACGTGGAACTCGAAGTCTGGCGGAAAGGCAAAACCCTGCGTGTCATTGTCAAAACCGGCGAGCATCCCGATAAATTTGTTCGCGCCGCAATGCGCTCCGCGCCAGCCAATCCCAGTAAAGCCCCATCCTCCGGCACTGGGCTTCGTGTTCAGGACGTAACGGCAGAATTTTTGGCGAAAAGGAATATTCCCCGTCGCGACCTTTCGGGAGTCGTGGTTACGGAAGTTGTCCCCATGAGTTCGGCGTCAGGCGCTGGTCTCCAAGTCGGGGACATCATTACTGAAGCCGGTGGTCGACCGATTCAGGGTGAGAAGGATTTTGAAGCCATCTTAAAAAGCGTGGACCATGATCGCGGCATTCTCCTCATGATCGATCGCGCAGGCCAAAAAACTTTTGCGATCCTCAAACCATAATCCCCAAACCTCTGTGACCTCTATGGTCAATTCAGTCGTTATTCCCGTTCGAGCGAAATCGTCTGACCTTCCGCCGAAGCAAAGATTTTTAACGGAGAAGTGGCTGGGACGAGTTGCTTGGCGTCTTGGACCATTTGGTCGATAAAATTGTCATCGTGCATCGGATCATGGTGACACATGTAGAGGTTCTTCACGTTCGCTTTCAGGGCGAGGGAAACGACGCCGTTGATGCATCCGTGGCCCCATCCGCGCCGTGCTTCCATTTCTTTCGGCGTGTATTGGGTGTCAGCGATCAAAATTTCGGCGTCTCGGATAAAATCCAAAATTCGATACTCATCGGTCCCTTCGGTTTCGTGATCGGAGAGGAATACCAAGCGTCCCTTGGGTGTTTCAAAGCGATAAGCCAGACATCCGCCCGGATGGTTCGTCGGGCAGGTCGAAATGCTCACATCGCCGACCATGAATTCCAATTGTCCCTCGGGATCCAAATGCTCAAAGCCGATATCCGACTGCATCGCCGCCAGTGGCACAGGGAAGCTATGAGAGCCGTCCATCTGTTTTTCAAAAATGGACTTGAGTGTGGTCGGTTTGGGATTGCGTCCAATGACCCGAAGGCGATTGCCTTTCATGTAGGCTGGGGCAAAGAACGGGAAACCTTGAATATGATCCCAGTGGGTATGTGTATTGAGAAGAGTGAGGGAAATAGGGTCTTTACCAAATTCCTTCAGCAGTGCGCCGCCAAGCGGGCGAATGCCAGATCCGGCATCTATGACGATGAGCTCATCCTGAATTCTCAATTCCAAACACGTCGTGTTGCCTCCGTAGCGAACCGTGTCTTTTCCAGGAGTTGGAATCGAACCTCGCACACCCCAAAAGCGCACCAAGGACGGTGTGGTGGCTGATTTTGTAATGGGATTTTGCATGCGATATTTTGATGGGGGTGATCGTTGTGTTTCGATCGCTTAAGAAAATATTTTGAGCTGATAAAATCTATATTCAATAAAGGCGCATTTTTCCAATGAAAAATCCATACTCTCCATCCTGCGGATTGTATATTTGGAGGGAAAAGCGGAGTCGCTGCTTTTTAAAAATTTCCCTGATCACTTAGGGGATTCATGGTTTTAAAAATCTTTTTCATCAACTTGGCGAAGGCTTTCGCGGATTTGGACAGGCGGGTGATGCGAGTAGTGCAGAAGGTAGAGAATTTGAAATCCAATATCCTTGGCCTTGTCGGGAATAACTCGGATGACCTTTCCGATGCCTCTCTGATCGAACAATTCCATCAAATTTCCGATTTCCTTGGCGCATTCCTTTCCCATCGAATCCATGCGTTCGAGATCCATGATCAAAGTGAAGCCGGTTGGCATGTCGGCTAACAGTTGGGGAATCGATGCAACGCCCTCCTTTATTTCTTCAACCCGGACCTTGCCGATGAAGTTCACATGAACCAAGCGGCGCAGTTTGTTCGTTGTTGCCAAAAACATGATCGATCAGCCTCCGAACAATTATCGCTCAAAGGGACCGCTTAGCAAATGATCGGGTCAGTTCTTGGGCAGTGGAATTTGAGGGTTCCACTTATGCCATTCGGATTGGGAATTCGGATAAAGGGTAAACGAATCGCCATCCCTCGCCGGTTTGCCCATGCCGGATTTGTCGGGTGTGGCAAAGGAAATCTGCCCGTCGGGAGCGATGACGGATTCTGTCTGGATGCGGAATTTCAGGAAGCCCAGAGTTGCCTTGAGTCCGCTCGCATCCCAGAACTTTGTGTTCTCATGCACGAGGTTGGAGTATTTGCGATTGATGACTGCGGTAAGAACAACGTTGCTGCCATCGGCGGAGAGGGATTTTTCGGTGACACGTCCCACGTTGATTCCCCGATAATAAACCGCCGCGCCGACATTGACCGGTGAGGTGCGGGATTCGAGTTTGACGGTGAGTCCCGATGGGGTGATTTCCTCCGAATCAATCGAGGATTTTCCGATAAATGAATCCGCGAGTTTCTTGGAGTTTCCTGGTGTGCATTCAATGTAGACGCCGCTCACGAGTGTTTCGAGTCCAGTAATGCCGCGCAGGGAAATGTTGGGGCGAATAACCGAGAAGATTGAGTCCTCGCGGCGGAGGAAGCTGTAGCCGTCATTCAGGCGGGCGGTTACATAAATCTGGCCGTGTTCGGATACCACATTTTCAACCATTCCGACGGGAATTCCCAAATAGCGGAGTTCGCTGCGATTGGGAACAAGACCCCGGCCATTTTCCAAACGGATGCGAATGGGCGTGGCTTCGGTGCGGGCGATCTGTTCTTCGGGGTAGAGGTGAAATTCCGAACCGGCCTTGGCGGGTTCACTCTTATGTCCAAAGTTGTCAAACGCCACGCCGCCCTGGAGCAGGGTTTCGAGGCCTTCCAATTCCACCTCCAAAACACCAGGGCCTGCTTTGATGCTGGTGGCTGGAAAGCGCCAGAAACGGGAATTGGCAGTGAGAATGTTGCGATATTCGGGTCGGATGACGATGCGTAAAATCGGTCGTAAATTTTTATCGATGGTTTTTTCAAGAACCGAACCAACATTAACTCCGCGAAATATGAC
>JBEIMO010000181.1:0-3707 GCA_040378625.1 Verrucomicrobiia bacterium
TGGGAATACCCAAACAGGATCGTCTGTTTGCAATTGATCGCTCAACCAACGTTGCACGTCATTCAGTCGTGTTTCGTTGGAGAGGCGATCTCGCACAACTGGGGTTGGTAGGTGAAAAATCCGGCCATTCAAGGCGCCATCGAGCGTTTGAAAATCCGGAAGGTTGATTGCCACATGCGCGCTACGGGATTGATTTGCCAATGTCGCTGAAGCAGCCCTCTCCAAGCCATCTACCCCGCACTGCATCATTTCCGGCCAACGCGCCCAACGACCTGCACACCAAAAATCATGATGGTGCATAATGAGAGAGGCTCCGGAATTTTGAGCAAAATACATGACTTCGCAATTGAGGATGATATTTCGCGCCAGAGCGGGATTATGGAACCAGATGAGCGTCTTCTGCGCCTCTTCTTGCGGAATGGACGTCGTTAGCACCGAGCGAATTCGCCGCGCAATGGTATCTGTGTCCTCACGCTGAACCGCAAAATAGTCAAATGCCGGCTCGCTGACATATTCAACATGACATTCCGGAATTTTTTCGCAGGCTGAAGTTCCACTAATCAGCGTTATTTTTTCCAAATGGGGCTGAGCCGCCTCGAAAATTGCTGGCAGAGTTAATTCAATGACGCGCCGCACACCGCCCGGACGCCAGTGGTAATGAATGACCACAAGATGGGTGAATGGAAAATCGACGCTGCGCACCTGCACAAAATAGCAATTTCGCGAGCTTGCTCAATCCCGAGCCACTCGAAAGATTAGTCAGCCACATGTCGGACTTCTATCAGCACGGAGGAATTGCCACGCTTCACCGCCTCGGCAATCCCGATTTTAAAAAGCTCGAGGAGGAACTCAACGCGCTTCGCAAGCCCCTCGCGCTCGTCCTGCCATGTCACGCCCGCGACCTCCAATCCCCCGCACTGGCTGAAATCCTCAACGAACTCCGCGAAACCCGATTCGTCAGTGACGTTATTATCGGACTCGATGGAGCGGATGAAGGTGCTTGGAACGTAGCCCGCTCACTGATCCGCGAACTCCCGCAATCGACGGCGATTCTTTGGAACGACGGCCATCGCATCCAAGCTCTAATCCAGGAATTGGATGCCGCAGGACTCCATCCAGGCCCGATGGGAAAAGGCCGCAACATGAGACTTTGTTTTGGCCATGCGCTCGGCGGGACGCAGGCCGATATTATTGCCGTCCATGATTGCGATGTCGTGAACTACCGCCGCGAAATGCTTGTCCGTCTTTGCTACCCGGTTGCTGATCCAGAAATGGCTTTTGAAGTCAGCAAGGGATTCAGCGCCCGATTTTCAGATCGCCTGAATGGCCGTGTTATGCGTCTGCTCATCACTCCGCTTCTCTTGGCGATGAAGGAACTGGATGGCTTCGAGGACTCCTTGCGCCCGCTGCAGAACTTCCGCTATCCCATCAGCGGCGAGGTTTGTTTAACGCGCCGCCTGATTCAGGAAATTCGTTTTCCATCCGACTGGGGAGTTGAATCCGGCATGATGGCTGATGTATTTCGCGTCTGCGAGCAAGGCCGCGTCTGTCAGGTCGATATCGCTGAAAGCTACGATCACAAACATCAGGACCTCTCGGAAAACGACCCTCAACGTGGCCTCAATAAAATGGCCATGGATGTTGCCCTATGCCTCCTCCGCTCGGTTGCTGCGGGTCAGCGTGTCTTCACCGAATCGCAATTGAATGCGGTTGTGGATCGCTACTTAAAAATTGCCCCGGAGTTTTTAAAATTTTACGCGGCAGATGCGCGGATGAACCTCCTGAAATTCGATAGAAAACTCGAGGAACATACTATCGAACTTTTTGCCAACAGCATCCAACGAGCGATCACCTCCCACCTCCACTCGCCAATGGTTAAGGCTGGCGCTCCATCATGGAACGAAGTCGAAGCCCAACTTCCCGGATTCACCTCCAGATTGGCCGAAGCGGTGAAACTCGATAACGCCTGACGCCACTTCCCATCGCCGAAATCCCACCTGATTTTTGGGGATTCAGCTAAATTTTAAGATCAATCCTCGTGGGCGAGGGAGGCCGAGATGAAGCCCTTGAAGAGCGGATGGGGCGCGTTGGGCTTGGATTGAAACTCGGGATGGTATTGGCAGGCGAGAAACCAAGGATGGTCTTTCAATTCCACCAACTCCACGAGATCGCCATCTGGGGATGTGCCAGAAATAACGAGGCCCTTGCTTTCGAGTGTTTCGCGGTATTTGGAATTGAACTCGTAGCGATGGCGATGACGCTCGAGCGCCTCGGTTTTTCCATAGACCTGATGCGCGAGCGTGCCTTCTTTGATTTTTGTCTTCCACGTTCCCAAGCGCATGGATGCTCCTTTTTCGGTGACTTCCTTTTGTTCCTCGAGAATGGAAATGACGGGATACGGCGTGGCTGCATCGAACTCGGTGCTGTTGGCTTTTTCGAGCCCACAGACGTTGCGCGCAAACTCAATCGTAGCGACCTGCATGCCGAGGCAGAGACCAAGAAATGGCGTCCTCGACTCGCGAGAATAACGAACTGCTTTGATTTTTCCTTCGACCCCACGGTCACCAAATCCACCAGGAATGACAACGCCAGCGACTCCGCGCAGATATTTGTCGGCCCCTTCGTTTTCGATGTCCTCGGCATCCACCAAAACCATGTCGATGCCGCAATCATGGGCCGCGCCAGCATGCGTGAGGGATTCGTAGACGCTTTTGTAGGCGTCCTGAAGGTCGATGTATTTTCCAACAACGGCGATTTTGACCCGCTTCTTCGGGGCAATGATACGTTGGACAAATCGCTTCCAATCGGTGAGGTCGGGCTCTGGTCTTTCGAGACGCAGAAGTTTGCAAACGATCTCATCCAAGCCTTCCTCACGCAGATTCAGCGGGGCTTCGTAGATTGTGTGTTCGACGTCGCCCGCCTCGATGACGGCATTCAGCGGAACGTTGCAGAAAAGGGAAAGTTTCTCGCGCACTTCGCGGTCGAGTGGCATTTCGGTGCGGCAAATCAGAATCTCCGGCTGAATTCCAATCTCGCGAAGTTTGGCGATGCTTTGCTGGCTGGGCTTGGTTTTGAGCTCTCCGGCGGCCTTAATGAAAGGCACCAGCGTGACGTGCATGATGATTGCGTTGTCATGACCAACCTCCAACACGAACTGACGAATCGCCTCGAGGAAGGGCAGTCCCTCGATGTCGCCGGTTGTTCCGCCAATTTCGGTAATGACGATATCACCCGCGCATTTCTCACCGACTTCGCGGATACGGGCTTTGATTTCATCGGTGACATGGGGAATAACTTGAACCGTCTTACCGAGGTAATCTCCCCGGCGTTCCTTTGCCAGAACGGTTTCATAGACCTGCCCGCTCGTCAGATTGTTCGAGCGAGACAGAACGCAATTCGTGAAGCGTTCGTAGTGTCCGAGGTCGAGGTCGGTCTCAGCTCCATCGGCCAAAACATAGACTTCGCCGTGCTGAAATGGATTCATCGTGCCGGGATCGACGTTGAGATACGGATCCAGTTTTTGAAGGACTACCTTGAGACCGCGACGCTCCAGCAGAGTTCCAAGAGATGCCGCAGCCAACCCTTTTCCCAAAGAACTCACCACACCGCCCGTCACGAAGATATATTTCATGCAGGGGATCATATTGGGAGAATCAGGAAAATCCAGCCTGCGGATTTTTTATGTTTTGAGACGCAATTTTAAAAAA
>JBEIMO010000182.1:0-3694 GCA_040378625.1 Verrucomicrobiia bacterium
GTTGGCTCTGGCTGAAAGCTGCAATGCTTCACGGCTTCATGCTTCCACTTTCCGCGCGGCTGTTTGTCGACCGTGCCATCGGGCGAAGGCAAGCCCTCAACAGTGTAAGTCCTGCTGTTTCGTTACCATCAGTGCCCTGTTCCGTTGGGAAATTTAGTTGCGCTTGGAGAGAACTTGCGTCTCGTAGCTCTTTACATCGGCGATCCATGAAGAATCACCGGGCACATTCTGGCGGAGGCAGTGTTCCTGCCAGACTGCGCCGAGCGGGAGGGTCTTCGCCTCCTCCATGAGCGCAAGGCGCGTGGTGAAATCGCCAGAGGCCTCGGCGTCGCGGAGGAGCGCCGCAGGCTCGAGCAACGCGGCGAGGAGGGCCTTGAAGGTCGAACGGGTGCCAATGACCCAGGCGGCAATGCGGTTGATGCTGGCATCGAAGAAATCGAGGCCGATGTGCGTGCGGCCCAGAAATCCGCCACGCACGAGTTCCTCCATGATGGCACGCGTAGGATCATCCATCAGCACCACATGGTCACTGTCCCAACGGACGCCTCGGCTCACATGGAGCAGGATTTCGGGAACGAATTGCAGCACCGACGAGATTTTATCCGAGAGGTTTTCGGTGGGATGAAAATGTCCGGCGTCCAGGCAGTAGAGGAGTTGGTTTTTCACAGCGTAGCCGAGATAGAACTCGTGGGAACCCACGACATAACTCTCCGAGCCGATGCCGAAGAGTTTGCTCTCCACCGCATCGAGGTTGAGCTTGCGGTCAACCGGCGCCGCAAAAATCTCGTCGAGCGAGGCGGCAAGCCGCTCGCGGGGCGTCTTGCGGTCGTAGGGCATGTCCTTCGATCCATCCGGAATCCAGACTAATACAAAAGTCCCTTAAAAATTAGACTTTACATGAGGTTCATTTTTTACGATCTTTGTGTCGCATGAGAACACTTCCAAAACTTGGACAAGAAATCGTAGAGCAAATCGAAGAGGCTTGGAGGCTTCCGCAAGATGATCGGGCGCGCAAGCGCCTGCTGGTCGTGCGCCTGATCGCCCAACATGAACACACAGTGGCCGAGATCATGAAGATCGCCGCCGTCTGCCGCCAAACCGTTTTTACCTACCGGGACAAGGTGCTAAGCGATGGCGTGAAGGGCTTGCTCAAACGCGACTGGGCGGGAGCGCGGAAGCCAACTGTGCGGGGTGCGGTGGCCGAGGAGTTTATTGAACAACTTGGCCAGGGTAAATTCCGGCAGGCGCGGGATGCGCAGTCATGGATCAAGAAGCGGACCAGAAAGACCCTGACCGAAAGCGGAGTGCGCAAAACCATCCGTCGATTAGGAGGCAAGCTAAAGGTTCCCCGCAAAAGCCATGTGAAAAAAGATACGAAGGCGGCCGAGGAGTTTCGGGCGGATTTGAGCAACCGCTTGGCCAAGGCGGTTGGAACCTTCCCGGACAAGCCCGTGAGAATATGGGTTCTGGATGAGCATCGCTACGGACTCTTGCCAGTGATCCGCAGGGTGTGGGCGAGAAAAGGGGTGAGGGTTCATGCTCCCTATAAAACAACATACCAGTGGGGATATCTGCACGAAGCCCTTGAGGTGGATGGAGCCCATCGGGTGGAATTGCTTTTCACCCCGAGCATCAATCAAGATGTGCATGCGGTGTTTTTAAAACAGATTGCCGAGAGCGATCCCGACGCCCTGCATGTGATTGTCATGGACCAAGCCGGCTTCCACATGAAGCAGGAGGACGGACGGATTCCAGCCAACATCCGTGTGCTGCCCCTTCCGCCATACTGTCCCGAGCTCAATCCTGCGGAATGGTTCGGTAGGGTGGTGAAGGCGCCAACAGTGAACCGGATTTATGGAAGTTTGGAAAAACTGGAAAATCATCTCATCGCAGTGGCCAGGAGCTGGAGCGAACCATCCAAAGTCGCCTCTCTCGTTCACCAGTGGATGCACGATCAAGTAAACGCTACCGCCACGACATAAAGTCTAATAGTTAGGGGATATTGGTATTATTAGATAGTTGCAGAATTTCAGGAAAATTGCCAACAATTGTGGGAATGCCCCGTAAGTTTTGCTTGCGTTTATAGAAAATAACTATTCTATAACATAAATGGACGAGAATAGTCAAAAAAAGTATATTCCAAGGCGCAGGGACAAGGCGATCTCAGATTTTTTGCGTGATTCTTCGCCGACCAAGAATGTGTTGTTGGTGGAGGGGGCGAGGCAAGTCGGAAAGTCTTCGTTGGTGTCCAATGCATTGGCGAATGTGGAATGCAAGTCGTATGCGTTGAATCTGGAACGGGACGCGAGGCTTTGCTCTTTAATAGATGAGTGTCGGGAATTTCGCGATTTCGAGGCGTTGTTGAGGGATAGGGTGGGGTTTGATCCTGCGAAGGGGGAGGTGCTTTTTATCGATGAGGCGCAGGAGAGTCGCCGCTTGGGTGGGTTTGTGCGGTTTATGAAGGAGGAGTGGCACCAGGTTTCGGTGATCTTATCGGGCTCAACGCTGGCGCGGTTGTTTCGGGAGGATCAGAGGTATCCGGTGGGAAGGGTGGATCGGATCGTGGTTGGCTCTTTTTGTTTTTCTGAGTTCTTGGAGGCTTTGGGCGAGGGGCACTTGGCTGAGGTGGTGAGGTCTTGCCAAGCGGAGATTTCGCCGCAGAGGCACCTGCGGCTTTTGGAATTGTATGATGACTTTTTGAAAACGGGTGGTCTTCCCGCAGTGGTGTTGTCTTACGCAGTGGGTGGTGATTGCGCTGAGATGCTTGGGCAAATTCTTGCGGATTACGAGCGGGATTTTATTCGAATTTTTGGGGAGGGGGATGCGGCCCTGGTGAAGGGTTGCTTGCGAAGTGTCGCAAATTTTGTGGGTGGGCCTTCAAAAAACACTTCGGTCTGGCCGAATCCGACGACGCGGATGAATGCGAGGATTGCGGAGGTTTTTTTGTGCTTGGAGGATTGGCATTTGATAATGCGCTCGGAGCAACGAGGCGTGGGTATGGAGGCTTCGCATGATTATTTGCCGAAACGGTATTTGTTTGATACCGGGCTCTTGCGCTCGTTGAGGGAATCTGCTGTTCCGCCAATTCATTTGCTTGAAACGGTGGATTCGCTGGTTCGCAAGTCTCTGGGAGGGGTGATTGAAAATCAAGTGGCCGTGGATTTCTCGGGCGAGGGAATACCGCTCGCGGGTTGGAAAAAAACACCATCCGGCGGGGAAATTGACTTTATTGTAAAAACGGGAGCAGGCACCATTCCGGTGGAATGCAAGGCTGCTTTAAAGTGCGATCGGCGGCACTGGCAGGGCATTTTGGAGTATTTGGAGCAATTCAAACAAGGTTTGGGTATCGTCGTGAGCTTGGCTCCTTTGGCGGAAACTCGGTTATCCAACGGAACGAGGATTTTAAATTTGCCGGTTTATTTCTTGGAGAAATTTGTTACCCTGGCGAAGGGTTAAAAAAGCGGCGTGGCCGTGAATCAAAAATGAATTGGCTGATCGTTGAAGATGCACTACGCGATCGGAAGGGGCATTGGCTGGAGTGTATTTCGACTTTTGTGCGTAGCCTAAGGGGCTATAAAAGTCAGGCATTAATTTTTGATATTCAAGGAAGCTGATGAGGGAGATCAGCGTCGAGAGTCGAGTGGCGATCCTCCTTCGCGCTTCGCGGCTACGGCGTGACGAGGGGAAAGCGGCA
>JBEIMO010000183.1:0-3680 GCA_040378625.1 Verrucomicrobiia bacterium
ACGGGCATACGCAGCTCGACTTGTGGAATAGCGAAGACACAAAGAAAAAAGGCGGTTTTGACAGGATTAACAAAATGAACAGGATGGGAACACAGGGGTGGCGCCCGATGATCGGGCTGGCAAATCAGTCACTCCCTCCATCGCAGCAAGCGAGCTTGCGCGCTGCAGGTTGACTGCTTGCGTCATTCGCTGCGCGATTGCCCTTGTTTCCACAGATAGCCGTGGTTTGTAAAATTCCGCAACATGTCGCGCCGGAGCCGCGAAGCGCGCAGGCGGATCCGAGATTTACCTCCACTGCGTCTCTGCGCCTCCGCGAGATTCTCATTCAGTGTTCACTTTTTACCAATGGTGTTTTGTTGTTGTATTATAAAAAAAGACTGATAATTTCGTGCCTATGAAGCGAAAGGTTGCTCAAAGTTTAAATAGGTGGTTCAGCTCGAAGGTGAGAAAGCCTTTGGTATTGAGGGGTGCCAGGCAGGTTGGCAAGTCAACGATGGTGCGGTTATTTGCAGAGGAGCAGGGCTTGGATTTACTGGAGGTGAATCTGGAGAGGCATCGGGACATGGATCGGGTTTTTGCCAGTTTGGATGTGGTTGTGATTTTGAGCAATCTGGAGGCGATTGTTGGTAAGCGGGTTGGTCCGCGAACGCTGATTTTTTTAGATGAGATTCAGGCTACTCCGCATGCGCTCGAGGCACTGCGTTATTTTTTTGAGGATCGGCCGGAATTGCCTGTTGTTGCAGCTGGCTCGTTGCTGGAATTTGCCTTAAGCCGCGAGGCATTTTCGATGCCGGTTGGCCGGATTCAATATTTATTTCTGCAGCCGATGTGTTTCAGTGAGTTTCTGGAGGCTATTGACCCTGCCTCGCTGGAATGGTTGGATTCCCTAAATTTTGAGGAAGCTTTCCCGCAGGAAGCGCACAAAAGGCTAACGAATCGCTTGCGTCAGTATCTGCTCACGGGGGGGATGCCGGAAGCTGTGAAATGTTTTGCTGAAACGCAAGATTTTGCCGCCGTCGCGAGCATCCAGAATGGAATTCTTAATACCTATGTGGATGATTTTTCGAAGTATGCTCGCCAAGCGGATTTAGGCGACTTGCAGTGGCTTTTTCGGAATTTGCCTTTGCACCTTGGAAAAAAAACAAAATACGTGCATTTGCTGCCGGATGCCGCCAGTGCGCATGCCCGGCGGCTATTGGAGTTACTCATAAAGGCTCAGGTAGCGTTGCCTGTTTATGGAAGTGATTGTGCCGCCATTCCATTGCGGTCCGGCATGAATCCACGCGTATTGAAGCTATTTTTTCTTGATATCGGACTCGTTAGCCGACTGCTTGGACAGGATTGGATTGATATCAATTCGCTACAGGAAAAAGCTTTGGTTAACGAAGGGCCGTTGGCCGAGCAATTCATTGCCCAGCATCTTACGCTCGATTCGACTTTTGAGACACCTCCAGAGTTGTTTTACTGGCTGAACGAAAGCAAAAATGCGAATGCAGAGGTTGATTTCGTTGTTTCGCAGGGCAATTTGATTCTTCCGGTGGAGGTAAAGGCGGGAAAGACGGGGACATTAAAATCGCTTCATCTTTTCTGCGGACGGCGTAATTTCCGTCACGCGGTTCGCTTTGATCTTTCTCCGCCTTCTGTGCATGAAATTGACACGCAAGTAACCAATAAACGAGGCAGCGATTTGTCCAGTCGATACTTGTTGCATACGCTTCCTCTCTACGCCGTTGAGAAGTTGCCAGATCTTATGAAGAAATTTCGGCTTGAAGGGGAATGACCCCTCACCAAGATGCGGAGACAAGGAGGAATAAGACAGAATTTACAGAATGGTTGTTTAGACAGGATTACAAGATTAACAGGAGGGGGACAGGGGCGCGCCCGATCATCTGGCTGGCAATCAGTCACTCCATCGCAGCAAGCGAGCTTGTGCGCTGCAGGTTGACTGCTTGCGACATTCGCTGCGCGAATGCCCCTGATTCTTCAGATAGCATTGGTTTGTAAAATTCCGCAACCTGTCACGCCTCCGCGCCTCCGCGCGAGTCCCATTCTGGAATCAATCATGCTTCAGCAGCCAATTGGCTATTGGTTCGCGCCGAATGCGACCGGTCATGCCATGCCAGCTTTCTTGTTGTTCGCCACTGTCCGAATCGGTGAGTAACAATAAGTCTTCGCATCCTAATTCCTGCGAAGCTTTTAATAGCCCGCGGATTTCCCGATCTTGCGTTTTGGGGTTCGAAGGATCCACGCAGACCTGGATAAGCTGTTGAACACGGCGGTTATGAAAAACGACGAAATCAACTTCTGCTTTCTGGGGATCTTGCCAATAAAACACCCTTGCCCTGCCGGAGAGTTGATCCCTGAAGAGGCTGATAGCCGCAAGATTTTCCATTAAACGTCCACGATTTTCAGAAGACTGGAATCCTGACGCATTAATCAATCCATTATCCACAGCATAAATTTTTTTGAGGGAAGCCGCTTGTTCGCGGGGTTTGAATGAAAAGGCAGGAACTGTGAAAACAAGAAAGGCCTGCTCAAGGTAACCGATGTATTTTTTCAAGGTGTGGGCGCTTCGGCAACCGGTGGCTTGGGCCAGCCTGCGAAAGGAATAGGCTCCGCCTGGCTGCGACAAAAGGCAGAGGGCCAAGGAATCCAATGCCTGAGGTGCTCTCAAGCGGTGCCTCATAACAATATCCTTATGAATCACAGCGGAGGTGAGGGTTTTCAAATATTCAAGGCCTTCGATCCGCTTGGTAACGACCTCGGGAAACCCGCCCGATATGGCATAGGAACGGCAAGCTTCCCGCTTCTCGGATTCTGTGAGGGCCTCCAAGTTCCCCTTGCCCACGGCATCCAGATATTCCCGAAAGGAAAAAGTGAGCATAGGAATGCTGAAGTGGCGACCTGTGAGGTGCGTGGCCAACTCGGAGCTCAGCAAGTGCGCATTGCTGCCCGTAAGGATCAGCCGCCTGCCCTGCCTGTGTAAACGATTTACCCAGAGTTCCCAGTCTGGAACATTCTGAATCTCGTCGAACAGCAGAAGGCGAGGCTCGCCATAAATCGCATCTACTGCGGCAAGCAACCCATCAGTATCTGAAAGGCGAGCTAAACGCTCATCATCGAAATTGACATACCCGCAGGGGCCATCTTCCTGTGTGGCCAGATGAACAGAAAAGATCGATTTGCCAGCTCGCCTTGGTCCGATGACGACTCTCGCCAAGTCTCCAATACCATTCGGAATCTTCGCCTGTCGCTTGACATATGGGCGCTCCAGCAAGGATTTCAACTCCCGCTTCTGGTCGATTAAAATATCTCGAAAACGCATATTCTTTGAGTATAAAAAACATCATAATGCACGATTTTCAATAAAAATGTGCATTACAATTTTTAAAATTCCCTTTGGAAGGAATAAAGAATGGCTCCCACCAAGATGCGGAGATACAGAGGAATGAGACAGAATGGACATCCTCCTACGCGCTACGCGACTCCGGCGTGACAAGGGTAATCAAAACGAATTGGTAGGGCGTGGCCTCCGGACGCGCCGTTCTGAAGGTTTAGACAGAATGGACAAAATTTAGAGATTGGTTGATTAGACAGGATTACAGGATTCACAAAATGAACAGGATGGGGAACAGGGGGCGCGCGATGATCGGGCTGGCAAATCAGTCACTCCCTCCATC
>JBEIMO010000184.1:0-3672 GCA_040378625.1 Verrucomicrobiia bacterium
AATGCCAAGTTGGCGTGCAGAGCGCATTGCCAAGGAAATCCATCGCGAACTCCCATTGCAGAGTAATTATTCCCTAGCCGAAATTTTTAATACCCCTGCCACCGTATTGCTCAACAAACCACGCATCGGTTTCACCGCCTAAAAATATGAATGCCACCGACCCAACCACCCCTCCTGATGTTTTGTCATCCCTCGCGCGTTCCAAAAAAACCTCCTTGCAACGCGCCGTTGCACTCAATCCGAACACTCCTCAAGACGTCCTGAACCGCCTCTGGGAAAGACATCCGTGTTCGATGCTGGCAAATCCAATTCTCGATTTTTGGGAACTCACCGAGCCTGGAACACTGTTCGAACGAATCTCTGAAACCGCTCTTCTTGCGGTTTATAACCATCTTCGAAAAACCGGCCAAGATTTGCCTCAACACATCTTCAATCCGAAATCGCTCAAGGATCTCATAGAACATGCCCTCGACCATCGTGATATCCGAGTTTTTGATCAAACCGCACGCGATCCCCTTCCAGATGTGCGTCTGTTTTTTGTCATGGCGACAATACGATCGCCACGTTCCCAATTCTTTTACGAAAATGCGCCCGATCACGTTTGGGAATCCCTCTCCAGCGACTCTCACCCCGAGATACGCCGCCGCTTTGCCGAACTGCTCCGCGCTGCTCCTTCGCACATATCTACCCCACGCCCCGCTTTTACCGAAGCCGCTCGCGCTCTTTCAATATGCGGTGATGAAGACGTCTTCCACCACCTCGCCCACTGCCCGCTGATTCCGGCAGATGTCGTAAATCGCCTTGCTCCGAGCGAGTCATTGGAAGTCCGCCGCGCCCTCTCCCGTTGCGTTGACATCCCTCCCGAAGCCATCCCCTTGCTCTGCAAAGATCCCGATGAAAGCGTCCGCCTTGCCTTTGCTAAAAATTGCTCCGTTCCAATGGCTCACGAAGTTCTTTTAAAAGACCCGTCACAAAAAATTCGCGAAACCCTTGCAGCCAACCTTCGAGTCGAACTCCCCATTCTTTCTCAGTTTGACATCAAAGATCACGTCAACGTCCTGAAGAAGGTTTTTCAAAACTCGCGGGCAAGCGAACAACTCCGAAGCCGTATTTTTACAGAAGCCGATCCCGAAGTTAAGGAGGTCCTCTCCTCAGACCACCCAAGGCTCCGACCTCGATTCTACTTTGCCCATAAAAATAGCATCCCCCCGCATATACTCTTGAGGATAACCAAACGCACGGGGCTCCATGTGAAAATTGTAGCCGATCTGGCTGCCGACCCAGATCCCGAAATACGCCTCTCCATCGCGAACCGCTTGCAAGGACAATACGGGTGGCGCAAAACCAAGGAAAATCTGGAACTCCTCCAGAGCTTCACCAACGACCCAAATCCAAAAATCCGTGCGTGTGTTTGCACCGACCCCAGGCTCACTCCAAAACAAGTTGCCGACCTCGCAAGAGACACCTGCCCCGCAGTCAGAAAGAAGGTTTTAAACCACATACTCGCGACGCTTGAAGATCATCGCAACTCCAAGAATCTTTACCGTTACACCTCCCTCTACAACGAAACCTTGGAGCTTTTTATGGAGGCCACCAAGGATTTCGCCCCCTCTGTCCGTCGATGTCTTGCAAATGCAAAAGAAACGCCGCCAGAAGCCCTGCGAATCCTCTTGGATGACAGCGACCCCGATGTTCGCAAAGCCACACTTAACCACGATCGCTGGCCATTCGGCGCCGTCCTTGACTTTGAGAAAGACCATCCTCAATTCAAAGGCGGCACACGCCATGGCAGCACGACTCCCTCGCAAGATGTGCTGCACAAGTTTGCCTGCGGGCCAAACCCATTTCTCCGCTACATCGCTGCCCAATACTCGCGCACAAGCGTAAGCGACCTTCGATCCCTTGCCAATGATCCCCACCCGGCAGTTCGTGAAGCCGCTTTGAAAAAGCTTAAAAAGCGCCAAACATCAAATCAGATACACCCCAGAATCTACCTAGGAACCGATTGATTGAATCTGTCAACTCCGGTGTGACATCTCCTGCGACAGTCCTTGTGCGATAATAATACCATCAAAATGAATCCATCCCAACTCGAGCATCTGCTTACTACTCTTGTCAAAAAACACCTCCTCCAATCCGTTATGATCTGGGGTGCCCCAGGCATCGGAAAATCCCACACAGTAGCCGCAGTTGCCGAAGCCGCGAAGATCGACCTCATCGACCTTCGCATCAGCCAACTCGCCCCGACCGACCTACGAGGCCTTCCCATCGCCGACCACGAGGCCCGCACGTCCCGCTGGTATCCGCCGGAATTTTTCCCACGCAGCGGCTCTGGCATTCTTTTCCTCGACGAGTTGAATATGGCCCCACCAGCTATCCAAGGCATCGCACAGCAACTTGTTCTCGACCGCAAAGTTGGTTCCTACACACTCCCCGAAGGATGGCATGTCTGGGCCGCAGGCAACCGTTCCGAGGATGGCGCCTCCGTTTTTAGCATGCCATCCGCCCTGCAGAACCGTTTCATCCATGTGACCGTAGAGCCCCATTTCGAGAGCTTCCGTAGCTGGGCACTTCAAAATGGCATCGATGACAAAATCGTCGCCTTCCTCGCATGGCGTCCCGAGCTTCTTCACAAACGCGACCCGAAAAATCCTGCCTGGCCATCGCCCCGCGCGTGGACTGCAGCCAACGCACTCCATCTCGCAGGGCTTCCAATCAGCCCCGCAATCGGTGACGGCCCCGCCGGCGAATTTCGTGCCTACCTCAAAGTCTACGACACACTGCCAGACTTCGACTCCATTCTCTCCGGTAACGCAAAGACCATCCCATTCCCCAAGGAACCTTCCGCACGCTACGCCTCCTCCATTGGACTCGCGATTCGGGCCAAATCCGCCGAGAGCGTTAAAAACACCCTCAACTGGATCACCGAAAATGCCGAGCCCGAGTGGATTCAACTTTTCCTTCACGCGAAACTCGATACCGCCCGTGCCGACAACACCTTTGGCGTTCTCGCAACTCACCTCGCCTCCAACCCGAAAATTAAAAAATTTCTCGACTCCTACCGCAAGCTCATCGGCAATACTTGATGTTATCTAGCTATCATCCAACCCCAGAGCTACTTAAAACTTAATTCTTAAAACTTCTTGCCTTGGATCTCTCACTCCTACTCTTCCATCTCCGAAATATCTCCCCCTTCTTCGCCTCGCTCGCGCTCTTCGCCGAGTCAGTAATTACCGAGGATATCGAGACAGCAGCAACCGATGGACGCCGCCTTTTTTTTAATCCCAAGTTCATGGCCCAGCACACCCCGGCCGAGCAACTCGGTGTGCTTGTCCACGAACTCCTCCACGCAGCCCTGCGGCATGTCATTCGACGCCATGGCGCACACCCCGTCCTTTGGAACATCGCCGCAGACATCGTAGTCAACGGCATCATCGACCAAAGTCCCGGACTCATCCTTCCGCAGTCCGCAGTGCGTGATGAAAAACTCGCCCATTTCACCGTGGAAGAAGTTTACGAAATTCTCCGAAGCCGGAACCCAAAACTCGAAGAACTTGAAATCCTCTTCATTGGAGGCGACCTCCTGCCGCCCGAAGGCAAGGGTAATGCTCTATCAGCCGATGAGGCATCCACGCTCCGCGATCATTGGAATGCCTCGCTCGCCCAAGCCGC
>JBEIMO010000185.1:0-3625 GCA_040378625.1 Verrucomicrobiia bacterium
TGAGAAGAGCGTGATCGAGTCCACCGCAGCGGCCTGCAGCGTGTCCTGCCATTTCTTTTTATCAAATTTCTCACCGATCACTGGAATGTGTGGCGAAGTATGGAAATCGAGGTGGATTTGACGAAAGCGAAGCGGATGGAATGAAGCACTCATTGCCCGAAAAACTCCCAAAAATTCCTTGTCGCCGCAATGCGTGAAAGATTCTTATTTGTGTATGTTTTACACACCCAGGGATTCGATCGTTCCACTCGACATGTCGTCCGGCATAAGCCTGAAAATCGTAATTTCCGCATGGGTTGAAGTTCGTCAATGGACACATAAAGAACTGCGTGCCCCTTATTGGAGGCTTTACTGGAATGATTCCACAGGGGCATCAATCAAATCCCAAGGGAAAGAGACGCCACTTAACCCCTCGCGTTTTATTTTGATTCCGCCAGAGACCTCCTTTGGATCCTGTGCGACTCGCAAGGTGAGGCACTTCTATGTGCATTTTTTAACATCACTGAATTGGAAGCAACCAGAGGTTCAAATACTAAAAGCTTCGCCAGCGGATCTCGAAACACTTCAACGAATCTTGAGTGTAAAAAATACCACATCCAAAGACTGCCTTGTGGCCTCCCTTGTCAGCAACCTGCTCGCCCAACTTCCCGAGGATGGATGGTGCAAAAAAAATGATGCAGATTCACGCATACGCAACGCAATCAATACCATCGAGACGCGCATTCCCACATTGGTTCCTGTAAGCATTCTGGCCAGCGATGCCGCCATGAACATAAATGCATTCATTCGCCTTTTCCGCGAGCGCACAGGTTTGACTCCCGCCCATTATGCCCGCGAGCGCCGGATCGAAGCCGCTTGCCTCCTGCTCCACCACAGCGAAAGAAGCATTGAAGACATCGCCTCAGCATGCGGATTCTGTGACCGCTACCACTTCACGCACGCCTTCATCCGCTCCCGCAAAATCTCCCCGGCCGCATTTCGAAAGCAACTCCGAAACTGATTTCTTTCCTCCCCTGCCAATCACTCCCAATGCGAAATTTAGGGCCAAGTCTTCCCTGGCTTTTGATTCTTCTCATCCCGTTAATTCTCTGCAAAATTTGATTTCAGGGTAAAAATGCTTTTTGAAGTCATTCATAATACGGATTACCGTTACAGCCTTCCAGTGAGCGAAGCTTATCTGGAAGCGCGATTGACTCCGCCCCAGCGGGAAGAACAGGAGGTTGTCTCGCAAATCATCGATTTTCATCCAAGCGCTACGCATTCCCATTACAGCGACTATTTCGGCAATAAGACCACGTTTTACTCGATGACGCGACGGCATGAACGACTCACGGTTACGAACCGCATGACAGTTCGCACCAGCCCGCGGAACACGGATTTACAGGCTTTAAATCTGAGCGTGGCCGAGGTCCGGCAGATTCTTGGTTCTTCGATGGCGGATATTTTTGACTACATGCAGCCAACTGCTGCCGTGCCGACCGGTGGCGCATCCACCGCTTGGTCCAAAAACTTTTTTCCAAGCCACCTTCCGATGCGCGATGCATTGGAAACCTTGAACCGCTCGATTTACGAACAATTCACCTACAAGCCTGGCTCCACCGAAAACTCAACTCCGCTTGAAAGCATCTGGGAAGCAAAGTCGGGCGTGTGTCAGGACTTTGCGCACATCATGCTGAGTGTCCTTCGCACGTCAGGTCTGCCGGCAAGATATGTCTGCGGATACATCGAGTCCGATTCTCCAGCACTCAACGGGGGTGACAGCAAACTTGTGGGCTCACTCGCGACGCACGCATGGGTGGAAGTCATGCTCCCCGGAGGGCGCTGGGTGGCTCTTGATCCGACCAACAACCAATGGTGCGGCGAACGTCATATCACGGTTTCTCTCGGTCGCGATTTTGCCGATGCTGCTCCGGTGCGAGGAACATTCAAAGGCGCGGGCACTCAACGCATCGGAGTCTCTGTCACCATGCGCCGCGTTACCGAAAAGAAATCCGCAAAAGGCAAAAGCTGAAATCAAGACATCCCATGGCACACAGTCCAAACATGCAGAACCAGATTTCATCATATATTCAGCTGCGACGCTCCTCGGAACGCGGACTGGCGGATCACGGATGGCTTCGCAGCCACCATACTTTCAGTTTTGCTGATTACTACGATCCCTCTCATATGGGCTTCCGATGCCTGCGCGTGATCAATGATGACACAGTCGCTGCGGGTCGGGGATTTTCCGAGCATCCACACCGCGACATGGAAATTTTCAGCTATGTTCTCTCGGGAGCCCTCGCGCATCGCGACAGCCTCGGCAACGAGCGCGTCCTCACACCTGGGCAGATTCAACTCATGAGCGCAGGAACTGGCGTCCGACATAGCGAGTTCAATCCCTCGCCCTCCGAGTCCACCCACTTTCTTCAAATTTGGATTCAACCCCGGGAGCAAGGCCTCAAGCCTTCCTACACCGAGTGGATTCCCTCCTTCAAAAATGAATCCCTCCCGAAGGTGCTTGTGATTTCGCCCGATGGCAGGGAGGACTCTGCACGCATTCAGCAGGATGCCGAAATTTATCGCGTCTGCCTTGAGCCCGGCCAATCCATCACCCACGAACTGAGACCTGGCCGGGGACTTTGGCTTCACATCGCAGAAGGCCATGCTATGCTCAATGATGTCGTTCTGGAATCAGGCGATGCCGCTGCCATTGAGGCGACAGGCACATTGACTCTTACCGCATCAACCCCAACCAATGCCCTTCTTTTCGATCTCCCCTAAACCAACCTACCTCACAAACACATGAAACACGCATACAACCTCGCCGCCGCCCTCCTGGGGCTTATCTTCATCGTTTTTGGCCTGAATTTCTTTTTGAAATTTATCCCCATTCCTCAGGCCCCTGAAGGCTCTCCGGCCGCCATGTTTATGGGCGGAATGTTTTTGAGTGGATTTCTGGCTTTTGTGAAAGTCCTCGAGATTCTCGGCGGAGTCCTTGTTGCCATTCCTAAGACACGTAACCTCGGCCTGCTGATTTTGGGGCCCATCATTGTGAACATCGTAGCCTTCAATGCGTTTTTCTTTGGTCCAACGGCATTGTTACAACCTCCCGTGCTGCTGGTGTCAGCTCTCGCCTTGGTTCTCGTCATCGCCGCGAACAACGCCTTCAGAAATTTCCTGAAAAACTGATGTCCCACCTCAAGCGCATGTGTTGAGATATTCCTGCACTTTCGAAAAAGCCACTTCCTCGAGCATTCCGAAGGCATCGTGGCGCGTGAGCCGATCTCGAGTCACAGCAGGACTGGAAATGCCGCAGAGAAAGCGGGCCAGTTGACGTTTCCCGCGAAGGGCGGCATGGCCTTCCTTGCGAAGGGCATTGATGGCTGCAATTTGTTGCAGCGAAATTTCTGCTTCGTGGCTCACAGGCAATGAAAAGGCCGCTTCCCCAGCACATCGACAACAATGCCCGCAATCGCTCGCCATTTTTTCTCCAAAATAGGAGATCAAACGATTTGTTGCGCAGCCCTGGCCCTCCGAAAAGGCAATGATGCCGTCCAAACGCGCGAGATCTTTCTTTTCGCGGTCGGTAAAAAGTCCATTCAGCCACGTGGCAATGTCCCTTGGCGTGCGGTCGCTCGAACCA
>JBEIMO010000186.1:0-3591 GCA_040378625.1 Verrucomicrobiia bacterium
GATATCCCCAATACCGCCAAGGAAGCCGTCCACTCCGCAGTGAAATTGGGTGTTGATATGACAACAATCCACTTGTGTGGCGGACCGGAGATGGTCACGGCATCAGTCGCTGCCGCTAAAGGCTCCAAAACGCTCGTTCTTGGAGTTTCTGTTCTGACCAGCATGGATGAGGCCTCGCTTCGTACAGTCAGTGTTCCTCTCACTCCAAAAGATCAAGTCATGCACCTCGCGGCAATGGGCTTGGATTGCGGGTTAAAAGGCATCGTGGCCAGTCCTCAGGAAATTGCTCCCCTGCGTGAAAAATTTGGAAATCGCCTAATAATTGTTACTCCGGGCGTTCGTCCTGCTGGAAGCGCTATGGGCGATCAGAAGCGGGTTATGACTCCTGGCGACGCCATCCGTGCCGGGGCTGATTTTTTGGTCATTGGTCGTCCGATCACAGGAGCGCCAAGCCCAGTCGATGCCCTTGAGGCGATCGCTGCGGAAATCGACGCCTGTTACAGCGCTTGACGAGCGGGCTTCTTGGGATTTAATTCGCCAATCAATCAATGAAGTTCACGGCACGTTTCGCACTCGCAACCGCTTTGCTCTCTCTAGGAGCCTGCGCCAACTATGACTCCCGACTGAATGACCGGACAACCAGCTATCTTGGCACAGATGGCTCGATTGTTTCCCGCTCCAGCGAATCCACCCTTGCCGATAAAAATTCGTATTGGGATGGAGATGGCGTCGGGGGCGCTCCCTCGATTGTTGTGGATCTCTCCGACCAGACGGCTTCATTTTTTAGAGGCCCCAAACTTGTCGGCGTCTCCGCCGTATCAACCGGTCGCGAAGGCTTCGGCACACCGACTGGAACTTACACGATCACTCAAAAAAATCCCAATCACGTCTCCAACCTCTACGGAGATTTTGTAAATGCCCAAGGCGACGTGGTTGTTAAAAATGTCACCAACGGAAAAGATCCTGTCCCTGCTGGCGCCCGTTTTGCCGGATCTCCCATGCCATTCTTTATGCGTCTGGGCAAAACCGCCGTTGGAATGCACCAAGGATTTCTACCTGGTGTGCCAGACAGTCATGGTTGCATCCGTATGCCAGAGCGCATGGTGAAAATCTTCTTCGCCAACGCACCCGCAGGAACAGCCGTTACGATTGTTCCCTAAGACGCAGCAGTCCTGTCATCCTGTCTAAAAATCCGTTTGCGGATTTAAGGCTTAACCGGTTCGGCGCTGACAGCGGGTTCAACAATACTTGCTGGCGCAGAAGTTGCACCTAAACGCGCAAGTTGACCGGCGGCCATTCTGGCGACAATCGATTGCGGGTATTGCGAAGTGATCATGTTGTAGCTCCGGCGGGCCTCATCACGCTTAAAATTGCGAAGGTAGATTTCCGCTTCGGAGTAACTCGCATAGGGAGCTGCAAAACTTTTTGGGTATTGCGTGACCACTTGTTGATAGGTCGCAATGGCTGATTGGGAATCACCCGCAGCGTCTTGATTTTGTCCAACTCCCAAAAGGGCGGCTCCCGCCAGAGGATGTTTCGGAAATTTCTTTAAAAAGTCGCGAAACGCAGTGGTGGATTCCTCGAGTTTTCCTGCATCACGCTGAGCGGCGGCAAGGCGCAGAAGCGCATCAGCAGCTGGCATGGTGCCGGGATACTTCGAGACAACGGCTTGATAGCCGTTAATACCATCCGCCTCGGCCAAGAGATTTTGAGCGGCCTGGGTGGTGGCATTGGAATACGCAAACCAGCCGATGGCCAGAGCGCCGCCGATAAGAACGGCGGCTGCGCCAGCTAGGACTTTGGGTTTATTTTTCTGCCAAGCGAGTTCGGCATCGAGAACCGAATGGTCAAGAATCGGAGCTTGTGGAATGGGCTGAGAATCGGCGCTCATTAGCCCCCTACCTCGGCGCGGGCTGCGTCAGCAAGGGCGGTGCTCAAGTAGCGTTCGCCGGTCGAGCAACCAATGGTCACAATGAGTTTGCCAGCGTTTTCCGGCCGTTGAGCGACTTGAATCGCAGCGCAAACGTTGGCGCCTGTGCTGATACCACCCAGAATGCCTTCTTCCTTTGCGAGGCGGCGGGCCATGGCAAAGGCTTCGTCATTGCTAACCTGAATGCACTCGACGATCTGTGGTTCGCCAGCGGAATTTTTGAGGTGAAGATTGTTAGGAACAAATCCTGCGCCAGTGCCTTGGATTTTGTGAGGACCGGGTTTGACGGGTTCACCCGCGAGGGTTTGAGAAATAACTGGAGAATCCTTTGGCTCAACCGCGATCGCTTGGAAGGAAGGTTTACGCGGGCGAAGAGCTTCGACGCAACCGGTGATCGTTCCACCTGTGCCAACGGCGGCAACGAGGATATCGACTTTTCCATCAGTGTCCGCCCAAATCTCTTCGGCAGTTGTTTTGATGTGAATCGCAGGATTGGCCGGATTGTTGAACTGCTGCGGCATCCAGGCGTTTGGAGTTTCTTTAACGATAGCTTCCGCGCGGGCGATTGCGCCCTTCATGCCTTCGGAACCGGGTGTGAGAACAAGCTTTGCTCCAAGCATGGCAAGCAACGTGCGGCGTTCGAGACTCATTGTCTCCGGCATGGTGAGGATAATTTTGTAACCTTTTGATGCGGCCACAAAGGCAAGAGCGATGCCGGTATTTCCACTCGTAGGCTCGACGATAACCGTGTCAGGCTTGAGAACTCCGCTTTTTTCAGCGTCCTCGATCATTGCCATTCCGATACGATCTTTCACGCTGCCGAGAGGGTTGAAAAACTCACATTTGAGAGCCACTGTGGCAGGAAGGCCAGCTGTGACTTTATTGAGTTTAACGAGTGGAGTGTGTCCGATGGTTTCGACGATATTGTTGTAAATCTTGCCCATAAGTTTGGAGTGAGAGGTTGGTTTACTACACAAACCAAGGTGCCAATGCAACCCTGATCACGTTTTCTGGAATCAAAGATTCAACGTTTCGCCGATAGCTGGCAGCAAGAGTTCAATGCCTTCTTTCTGAAACTCAGCAGAGGCCGCTACCCGATCGATGCAAATAGGAGGGAATGTGTCGTAATGAACCCCGATGACGCGCGAGGCACCGCAAAATTTCGCAGCTTTAGCCGCATCAGATGCGCCCATAGTGAAGTTGTCTCCGATAGGCAGGATGGCAAATTTTAAAGAAAATTCCTCGGCAATGAGCTTCATATCGAGCGTCAGTGCTGTATCGCCGGAATAGTAGAAACTCCCCTCACCGCTCTCGATCACGAATCCCGCAGGATTGCCGCCATAAGAACCATCCGGCAACGAACTCGAGTGAATCGCGTTCACCATTTTGGCGCGACCGAATGGCAATGCAATAGAGCCGCCATGATTCATCGGATGGGCGGCGGTTATTCCTTGGCGACCCAGCCAATCGGCGATTTCCCAATTGGCCAAAACCTTTGCACCAGTCTGCTTCGCCAGCGCCACTGCATCGGCCACGTGATCCACATGCGCGTGAGAAATCAAAATCACGTCGGCTTGGATATTCTTAATATCCACCGAAGTGGCCAGCGGGTTGGGTGTAATAAAAGGATCGAACAACAACCGCGATCCAGAGCACTCAAC
>JBEIMO010000187.1:0-3555 GCA_040378625.1 Verrucomicrobiia bacterium
CAAAAATCCCGATGGATGTTTCGCTCGGCGATGCCGCGATTGGGATGTGCATTGATTTTTACGGCAGGTTTCAGAGTGAAGCCGTTAAAACCGCCGACTCTCCCTCGCGGTTGCAATACTTCACGCCGATCGGAGGGTCCTCCGTTGGAGTTGATCCCATCGGTCTTTTGCGGGGCGCCCCGAATCGTGCTGCTGCTGAGGAATTCATAGCCTTTGTGCTGTCGCTCAAAGGCCAAAAAATCTGGAACTTCAAAGTCAGCACACCCGGAGGTCCGCAAAAATATGCACTTCGCCGACTACCCATACGCATGGAGCTTTACGCGCCAGAGTTTTCAGAGTTCCGCTCCGACCCGGAAGTCATGCCATACGAGGAAGCGCAGCTTTTCACCTATCACGCTGCTTGGACCTCTCCGCTCTTCCGAGTGATGAGTTTTATCGTTCGAGTCACTTGTCTCGATCTTCACCACGAGCAGAAGGAAGCTTGGGAGGCATTGATAAAATCAGGGTTCCCGCGCGAGGCTTACAAAAAGTTCACCGACATGAGTGCCGTGAATTACGATGTCGCCCGCAACCGCATTAAGCCCATCCTTACATCCAAAAACCGCATCGATGAAGTGCGCCTAGCCAATGAACTAGGTGACCACTTCCGCGAGCAATACCGCGAAGCTACAAGGCTGGCAAAGGATGGAAAATGAAGAGCCTCCCGCGAAGGCGCGAAGACGCGAAGGATTGCAATGAAGTAGCGACAGAAGTTGTGGATGCCGCTTTGGCTATTCATAGAGAACTTGGTCCTGGCTTACTGGAATCCGTTTACGAGGTTATTCTTGCCGACGAATTGAAGAGACGTGGACTTACTGCCGAGCGACAGGTTGTCGTTCCGATTACATTTCGAGGACGAAAATTTATTGAGGGGTTTCGAGCCGATTTAATTGTTGATCACAAAGTCTGTGTGGAATTGAAAAGCGTTGAGTTATTTTCGAAATCAGATCCCAAACAATTGCGAACTTACTTGCGCCTTTTGAATATGAAATTGGGTTTGTTGATTAACTTCAATGCGCCGCTTCTTAAGGATGGAATTATGCGTATCGTCAATGGTCTTGAGGATGACCCTTACGCGAAGTCAACTCGTGTGACGGAGGGTAAATAATGAACATCCCGCGAAGGCGCCAAGACGCGAAGAATCTAAACAAGGAAAACACGTCGAATTTTTGCATGCCGCCTTCATTTTTTCTTTTTCTTAAAAACCTTCGCGTCTTCGCGCCTTCGCGGGAGGATTAGATTATGTCCCACGCATTCTCACGTTTCATTTTTCTTTTTTCGCTCGTTTTCTTTGGGCTTTTTTTTCTTTGGCCGATTGGAGAGACGCTGCGCGGAGCTTTTACTGGAACCGATGGGCGTTTCACTTTTGATTATCTGGCGGAGGTTTTTCGTAATCCGCTTTATCTCGAGGGACTCTGGAATTCCCTGCAAATGGGTGTTTGGAGCACCTTGCTGGCGGCGCTCATTGCGATTCCTCTCGCATGGATTAGCGACCGGTTTTTGTTTCCCGGAAAATCCCTTTTAAGCGCATTGGTGCTGGTTCCTATGATTATGCCTCCATTTGTCGGGGCTATTGGAATCAAACAAATTTTGGGCCAGCAAGGGGCGCTGAATACATTGCTCGAGACTTTTGGTTTGATGAATCCCTCCTCGCCAATCGATTGGCTGGGCGAAGGGCGCTTGTGGGGGGTGATTGCCATGAATGCGCTGCACCTTTATCCGGTGCTGTATCTCAACGTTGTTGCTGCGCTGGCGAATGTCGATCCCGCCATGGAAGAAGCCGCTCAAAATCTCGGCTGCACCGGGTTTCGAAAATTTCGCCGCATCACTCTGCCACTCATCATGCCCGGCATCTTTGCCGGAGGGACAGTCGTCTTCATCTGGGCCTTCACCGAACTGGGCGTGCCGCTGATGTTTGATTTCACGCGGGTGACGTCGGTTCAGATTTTCTATGGAATTAAAGATATTGGCGGAAACCCGTTTCCGTTCGCCTTGGTGGTTGTCCTACTGGGATCGACCATTTTTCTCTATGCCTCCAGCAAGTTTTTATTTGGAAGAAATTCGCATGCGATGATGGCCAAAGCCACCAGCCAAGGCGGTCCTCGAGCTGCCGGTTGGTTGGGAGGTCTCCTCTGCGCGGCAGCTTTTTCATTCGTCTCCTTTCTCGCCATCCTTCCTCACATCGGCGTCGTGCTCGTGGCATTTTCCACGGATTGGTATCAGTCGATTCTTCCGAGCGGTTGGACGTTGGCGCATTTTGAATCCGCGCTTGGTCACAACCTCACCCTGCCATCGATTCAGAACAGCCTTAAATACGCGAGCCTGGCAACCGGGGTTGATCTAATCTTGGGTATCGCCATTGCCTACGTCGTCTCGCGAACTAAGCTCGCTGGGCGTGAGATTTTGGATGCGCTTTCCATGCTCCCGCTTGCCGTGCCAGGTCTGGTGCTGGCATTCGGGTATTTGGCAATGACTCAGGAAGGCAAAATTTTTGCCGCACTGAATCCAACCATTGATCCACTTCTTATTTTAGTGATCGCCTACTCTGTGAGGCGACTTCCGTATGTGGTGCGATCTGCTGTTGCAGGCTTTCAGCAAACCAGCGTGACGCTTGAGGAAGCCGCGCAAAATCTGGGATGCCCCCCGCTCCGAACGCTGCGCAAAATTACATTACCCCTCATTGCCGCCAACCTTCTTGCTGGGGGATTGCTGGCCTTTTCCTTTGCCATGCTGGAGGTGAGCGACTCGCTCATTCTGGCGCAAAAGCAGCAGGACTTTCCTATCACCAAAGCCATCTACGAACTCTACAATCTGCTCGGCGAAGGTCGCTTTGTCGCCAGCGCGCTTGGCGTCTGGGCGATGGTGTTTCTCGGCATAACGATCCTTGGCGCCAGCCTGATTCTCGGTAAAAAACTGGGCGCTATTTTCCGCGCTTGAGCGAGGTGATGCCCGCGCACCACTTACCTCTGGCAATGAGGCGAGGTTTTGCAAAACCGCACGACTCCAACGCGGCACTGACTTCCTCCGCCTGACGCCGCAGCACGCCAGAAAAAATCAGATACCCACCAGGCAAAAGTTTTTTGACGAATCCGGGAGCGGAGGCCATGAGGAGTTCGCTGAAGAGATTGGCGAGGATGATATCCGCTTTTTGAAATTTGCCGATCTTACGTGAGTCCGCCTCGCAAAACTCGACCTTGCTGCACTTATTGGCTTTTGCATTTTCTTTCGACACGCGAATGCAGACGGGATCGAAGTCAAAAGCCTCAATCGCCGATGCCCCGAGTTTTTCGGTCGCAATCGCCAAAATCCCGCTGCCGCAACCCGCATCGAGGGCGCGCCAACCGGAAGGAAGGTTCGGCATCAGATCACAAAGCAAACGCAGGCAGGTCGCCGTAGTTGCGTGTTCCCCAGTGCCAAAAGCCATGCCCGCAGGAATCAGAATCGCGCAAGATGGGTCTTTCGCTGTCCGAAAGGAATTTTCGTCCGAGTAAATTTTCAACATGTTGCGAATTGCCA
>JBEIMO010000188.1:0-3549 GCA_040378625.1 Verrucomicrobiia bacterium
ATATCAACTATGCCGCAACAACTGGGGTGATCGCTAATGCAGGGGGAGCGGATGCCGCTCAATTCAGCCCTGGCGATGGCCGCGCCTTCTACGCAGGACTCGAATACCGTTGGTAAAAATATGAAAGCATCCACCATCCGCCGTCTTCATCGTTGGCTTGGGCTGATTTTCAGCCTGAGCATATTGGCCTCCGCTCTCAGCGGAGTTATTCATACCCTCATGGCTCGTAACCAACCGCCGCCCCCGGCGGTGAAGCCGAGCGGTTATTTTTTGGATCCTTCAGCGATTCGCGTTGGAGCTGCCGAAGCCATAAAAAATCTGGTGTCGGATTTTGGACAAGTGGGCGCGATCAATCTGAGAATGATTGGTGGCGAACCTTGGTATCAAATTTACGGGTCATCGCCAGTGGCGGCCTATGTCAGTGCGAAGGATGGTCGAATCGATCCCTCTCAGGATGAAAAATATGGTGCGGAAATTGCCTCCAGATTTCTGGGCGGAGTCGAGGTTCGAAAGACGGATTATTTGACGTCATTCAACAAGGAATACCTCAACATTTTTCGCGTGCTTCCTGTTTATCGCTTCGATGTGGATGACGCATCAGGCACTCGCGTTTATGTGAGCACGGCCACGGGAAGTGTGACCCGATTCACGAATGATAAAATGCAGTTCGAAGCAAATATTTTTACCAACTTCCACAAGTTGGCATTTATCTCAAACCGCATGGTTCGTGACATCGTTCTTGTCACGCTCACCGGAGGCACGGCCTTGGCTGCGCTCGCTGGGATCGTCCTCTTTTTTTACACCCGCCGAAAATAAACTCTATGATAGAAATATTCCACAAAGGTGGCCCGATCATGTGGCCGCTTCTTCTCGTTTCTGTGGTCGCCCTGACCGTTGTGATTGAGCGATTGCTCTTCATGGTGTTTGAAAAAAAGAACCGTAATTTGCCGTTGGTGGGGGACATTTTGACAAAAATTGAAAAGGGTCAAATCGACGAAGCGATTCGTATCGGAGAACCCTCGAAGGATTTTGTCGCACGCGCGCTGACCTATGCCCTCACGCATCGCGAAAAATCTTTCAGCGAGGCGATGCTGAGAGCTGCGAATTGGGAACTCAAGCGCTTCAGTCGCGGGATTACCTTGCTGGATACAGCCATCACTCTCGCGCCATTACTCGGGCTTCTTGGAACGGTGACCGGAATGATTCGTAGTTTCAATATGCTGGGAGGTTCCGAATTGGGAGCTCCGGCGGCCATCACGGGAGGAATTGCCGAGGCTCTCATCGCGACCGCATTTGGCTTGGGCATCGCGATCACGGCCTTGCTTCCCTTCAATTATCTCAACGCCCGCGAGGAGGAAGCGCGCTTGGAAATCCAAGACGCCGCGAGCCACGTGGAATTGCATTTGCAAAAGTAAAACCAGAAAAAATCTCAAAGCGCCTCAGTTAATCCTGTCCTTTTCATGAACATCCCTAGTCCTCGACAAAAACGCCGTGCGCGCATCGAAATCGTGCCGCTCATCGATATCGTTTTTTTTCTGCTGGCAACCTTCGTGTTGGTCTCCCTTTCCATGGTGAAGCACAAAGGTATTCCAGTTGTTTTACCCAGCTCTGCAACCGCAACGCCGCAGGAACAAAATGACCGCGTCATTGTGAGTATTGCCGAAACAGGCCAGCTCTACCTCGATAAAAAAGAACTCACCCAAGAGGAGTTGTTCATCGAGGTCAGCAAACTCAAGGAGCAAAAACCGGATCTGCGCATTTTGATCAATGGCGATGAAAACGCACGTCTCGGCCTGGCGATCGCCGTGTTGGATGGAACGCGTAAATTGGGCCTCACCAAGGTGGCCTTTGAAACCGCTCCTCAGGCGGTGCGTTAATCCCGAATCCATCAATAGAAGACTTTGAGACAGAATGAACCGAATTAACGGAATGACTCATACCAAAAGCAGCTTGATTTTGGATTTTTGGAGAGGAGCACAGGCGTCCCTCCTGTGTGCTTCGGCGTGCTGTTTGGGGGGGATGAACGCGAGCAAATGGATCAGTCTCCACACGGCCCAGACGGCCATGCACCCTTCTTGCACGATGCAAAGTCCAATTGCAAAGAGACATTGGTGTCACAGGGGGGATTTTAGAGGCTATGAATTTTTCCCATTCTGTTAATTCTGTCCTAAATCCGTTTTCAGGTTAAACCATGCGGCTTCTCAGCATCAGTGCGGTTCTTGCCATCGGGATTCATGCCGGGGTTCTGTTCTGCTGGAAGTTTGTCTCCCTGCCTGTTGCCCTGATGGATTCCTCAGCGGGAACCGTGGAGGTGGAATTGGTGGAGCCGTCGTCTCGTGCCGAGGAACCGCCTTCTGGCAATGTCGCATCAATGCCTGAACCCGAGCCCTCGGAAATAACAGTCTCGCAGCAAGTCGAACAACCATCGCCTCCCAAGCCTACAAAACATCCCTCCTCCAGTCGCTCGGCTTCGGCATCACCTGCCATTCGCCCTCATTCCTCATCGGTTGGCGTTGTGGGGGAATCCACCGGTCGTCTCCTTGGGAAACCTGCCTACATTGTAAAACCCGCCGCCGCTTATCCCACCGAATCCCGTTCCTCGGGAGAGGAGGGGACCGTGGTGCTTCGAATCACCATCGACGCCACCGGTCGTCCAAAAAACATCCGCGTTTTAATCAGCAGCGGATTTCCTCGCTTGGATCGCTCTGCCGTGGAAGGAGCTTGGCGCTGCCGCATTCGCAATGCCAACGCCGGCGATCAATTCGACGCCCCTCTGCTATTTCGCCTCCAAAACCCAAGGTAATTACCTAAAGCCGCTTGATTTTGGGTTTTTAGAGAGAAGCAAAGGCATCAAGCCTGTGTGCGTCGGTGTGCTCTCGTTTGAATGGGGGGGTGCCAAAAAGGCCAGTCTGCACACTGTCGGGACGGCCATGTCCCCTTGTTTTGCTTTGTAAAGTCCAACTTGGAAGGGACATTGGTATGCCACTTAACTGCGCTTTTTCAAACCGGAAATTTCTGCTTTCAAAAAATCCACAGGAAGGTGTGGGCCGATAAAAAGGGCGACTGGTTCTTGTATCAACGGGTGCTGTCCAATCGGGAAAAAATGAACAGGGCCATCGTGCGCGACTTTTTGGAAGATTTGAAACTCGCCGGGGTCTTCGCGGAAGACGACGAGACCTTTGGCGCGGAGAACCTCCCTGGGGAGGGAATTCAGGAACTCCTCGAAAGCACGCCTAGACACAAATGCCGGAAGCGAAATTTCACAGGAGGCGAAGTGATGCTTCGCATGGTGATGGTGGTGCTCTGTCTCGTGGCTATGGGAATGAGGTTTGTGGCTGCGGGGTGATTGCAGGGTATCGGGGAGCGAGGCGATTTCTTTGCCGAAGGATGCCGGATCGGTCACAGGGGCATGGATGCCGAGGGCGTGGAGGGATTTTTCCATGGACGCGAGGCGTTCCGGCGCGATGACATCGGTGCGCGAGATGAAAAGATGGGTGGCCGTGCCGACTTGCTCGCGTTCGAGGGCATTGTGCCAGAAGCGGCGCTGCC
>JBEIMO010000189.1:0-3528 GCA_040378625.1 Verrucomicrobiia bacterium
GAACAAGTTTCGAGGAAATTGAGAAGCGCACAGGCTTTGTGGAGCGGGATGTCATCGCGGTCATGCGTCGCGAGTTGAAGCCCTCAAGTTTTCGCCTTTGGCGCAAACGAGTGAACGGCCGCATCACCAAGCACAGGCGCTTGCTCGAGCGCAAACTCAAGGGACCACCGGCTGCGGACTTCGATGTTTGAAATCGATAAGGATTTGCGGCAAACACCGGGTTGGCGGAATCAGGCCAGCGTATCGTTGCTTTTTGCACCCTTCCTCCACAAGGCCCTTCACAGAGCCTGCGGAACTTACCGCGATCAAGTGCAGTGCCGGGTCTTTTCATAGTTTCTACAAGTGGGCCTTTTTGCTGCGCATCTTTGAACACTATTGATTGAGTCGAGCTGAGAGGTGAAGGTTACAAGATGGACGATTTTCAACTCAAAAAGCAGACCTGCCTCTTTGGGGCGTTCCTCGGAGATTCGCTCTCGATGCCGGTGCACTGGTATTATGACCGAGCGGCACTGGCGCGCGACTATGGGCGCGTTGTGAATCTTGTCGCACCCAAGAATCCTCACGCAGACAGCATACTCTGGCGTTCAAGCTATGCGGCGCTGAATCCCAAGGGCGAAATCTTGCACGATCAGGCGAAATACTGGGGGCAGCGCGGCATTCATTATCACCAGTTTCTCCATGCGGGTGAAAATACCCTGAATTTGCAACTCGCGCTGGCATTGCTCGCCATGTTGCGCGAACGCAAAGATTACGACCGCGCAGCCTACCTGCGGATCTACATCGATTTCATGACCACGCCGGGCCGGCACCGCGATACCTATGTCGAGGAGTGTCATCGCAACTTCTTCACCAAATTCGCGCGCGGAAAAAAACCTGAGGACTGCGGGAGTGAAGACATCCACATTGGCGGGTTGGCCCATGTGCCGATTCTTGCGGCTTGGTTTGCGGAGGATGAACCCCGCGCTCTCGAAGTGGTGCAAGACCATGTTCGCACAACACACCGTGGGGAACTCGTCGAAACGGCTGCGCGCGACCTCACCAAAATGCTTGTCGCGATCCTCAATGGTGGCGGTGTGCGCGAGAGCATCGAAAAATTCGGCAACGGATGGGTCGGACGCAGGCAGTTGGAAGCCTGGGCCGAGCGTCCCGATGAAGAAGTCGTTGGCGCCATGCTGAGCCCGGCCTGCTACCTCAAAGATGCCTTTCCAGCCTCGCTCTTTCTGGCTTGGAAATATTTCAACAACCTCGAATCGGCCCTTATCGCCAACGCAAACCTTGGAGGTGACAATTGCCACCGGGGTATTGTTGTCGGGGCCTTGGTTGGAGCAGGCGGGGCCGCCGTTCCAGAACGATGGTCAAAAACCCTTCTCTGTCGAGATCACCTGTTGTCCTAAATGGCCGCCTCTTTCAGATTCTTCTGGGCTCTGATCATAGCCAGAAGGGAGAGACATAAATTATTTAATACCAGCCGATTTTGGTATCAGGCGGGGTTTAACGAAACCGAATGCGTGTCGCGGAAGAGGGAGGCGTAGACGCCGTTTCTCTCCACCAATTCGGGTCCAGCGCCGTCTTCGACGATGGCTCCGTCTTTCATCACTAGAATTCGTCCAAGCCCATGAACAGTCGTTAAGCGGTGGGTGATGATGAGGGTCGTGCGTCCTCGCATAAGCTCCAGAATCGTTTCCATGATGGCGTGTTCGGTGCTCGGATCGAGGGCGCTGGTGGGTTCGTCCAAAAGAAGAACCGGGGCGTTTTTGAGAAAGGCTCTGGCAATGCCGATGCGCTGGCGTTGACCGACGCTCAGGTGGCTTCCACGCTCGCCGACAGGGCTGTTGAAACCGTCGGACATCTTGCTGATGAAGTCGAATGCCTGCGCCTTGCGGGCGGCTTCGATGATTTCCTCTTCGGTGGCGTTGGGTTTTCCGTAGGCGATATTTTCGCGCACCGTTGTGGAAAAAAGAAGCGTGTCCTGCAAAACCATGCCGATGTGGGAACGGAGGCTTTTTTTGCTGATGTTTCGGATGTCATGTCCATCCAACGAAACTGTTCCCTGATTGGGATCATAGAACCTTGGCACAAGGCTCAGGAGCGTGCTTTTCCCGGTTCCTGTGCCGCCGACGAAGGCAACTGTTTGACCTGGTTGAATCGTAAAATCGATGTTGCTCAAAATCGTTCGATCCTCCGCGTAGCCGAACGACACATTTTTAAACTCAATCTGTCCCTTGGCCTCTTTGAGATTCAAAGCATTCGGAGCGTCTGGCACATCATCATCGCGATCCAAAACCTCGAAACACCGCATTGTTCCTGCCGCTGCGCCTTCGAGCGCCCAAGCGGTGTAGGTCAGTTGCTCAAGGGGTTGATAGAGCATCAGCAGGTAGGAGGAAAAAACCAACAGATCGCCGAGCGAGAAGTTTTTTGTCGGATCGATCACCTGAAGCGACCCAATGTAATACATGAGCGCGGTTCCGCCAGCCATGAGCGTGCCGACAACGAGTGCGCTGGCAATCGAGGTCATATTCAGCTTCATGTTCGCTTCAAGGCTCTGAGCGGCCCGTTGGCGGAATTGATCAACCTCGTAGGTCTCGCGGCCAAAAGCGTGCACCATTCGGATTTGGCTTAAGCCTTCCTGGGCGATGGTGAGCAGGTCGCTCTCGCGTTCGTGAATGTCGGTGGATTGGTTGCGCACACGCACGGCGTAGTAGCGAATCGCCCAGACCACGGGAGGAATGATGGCCAGCGACGCGAGCGTTAGCGGCCAGTTCATACGGATCATTACAACAAATGTCGCCACCAGCATGACGACGGATGACAGCACCGTCGCGAATCCTTTGTTGTAGATGGTTTGTATGCTCTGGGAGTCATACGCCACACGGAATGTGGAATCGGAACTGCGGCGGGCATCGTGAAATTTGAGAGGCAGGGATTGGAGGGCCGCATACAGATCGGTGCGGAGCTTCATCAATGCCTGCAACCCGACACGCACAAAAAGATAGTCCGAGCCCAGATTGACGAGGCCTCCGATCAGGCTGATGACAACCATGATCATGCATAGCCAAAACACGGCGAGCGCGGGATTGCTGGCGCCAAACCAAGATTGCACGAGGGCTTGGGCATTGGTGGTTTCATTCGTAACGCCCAGAATGCCGTCCACAATGAATTTGAAGGGCCATGGCTTGAGAAGATTCAAGACGATGGTAAGCAGTGTGAGAAATACACCCCCAACTGTTGGCCACATAAATGGCCGGAAATAAGAAATCGACCTCGCGTAGATATTCACCGCTCCTTTGCTACGCCATAGAAGAATTTGGTGCAAGTCGATTGGAAATCCAAATTCGCGACATCAAACTTTTCATTTGAAGAAATGCTCGCTGTAGGAGAGAAGAGACGCACTTTGGACAACATCTCAATTCAACGGCCGCGCAATCTCGACTGGCAGCGGGCCTCGGCACTCCTCTACGGCGACTGGGGAACCAGTAAAGCCTATGTCTTGGGTCTCACCTTTGCGGCCATCGGCTTTTCCTCGCTTCC
>JBEIMO010000190.1:0-3504 GCA_040378625.1 Verrucomicrobiia bacterium
AAACACAAAGGAAATCTCGCTTGGGTTTTGTTACGAAATTGTCACAAACCATATTTTGCGACATGGCGCAAACCACTGGACAAGCGGAATAAATTTCCATTGAACGCTGGCCGAGTTGTTAAAATCGATGAGAAAAGTTTGGGCTTTACATTTAGTAATGGACAACGTTGTATTAGTTACTCTTAATTACAGAGCCTTTATATTGCGGATAGGTTTTTTTTGATCCGCTAGCGATTAGTGAAAGGGTAAATAGGTTTTTTGCACAGAGATGGCCAATATTTTATTAGTTGATCCCGATGAGAACGCCTTTTTGGCGTTGAAGGGATTTTTGGCTCGTGATGAACACCGGAGCGCCTCCGTCTCGAGTGCTCAGAAGGCGATGGATTTTCTGCGTGAGAATGTCCTGGTGGATTTGATCTTTGTTGAACTTAAGCTCGAAGCCTCCACCGGTCTTGCTTTTCTCAAGACCCTCCGGAATGACTATTTCTTTCGCGATGTGCCGGTCGTCTTTTATGCGTCAAAAACAACGCATGCAGAAGTCCAAGAAGCCTACGGCATGGGCGTGCAAAGTTTTCATCGCAAACCCTACGTTCAAGAGTCGATTTTGGATGAAGTCGCAAAGGTGCAAGGCAAGCAATGGTATTGGTCTTTTTTTGAGTCGGATGATGTATTTTGCCAGCGCACAGGTTTCTCGTTGGACGAACTGGCGGCGGTTCTGGAGGAACTCATCCCTGTTATCCAATCCGCTTCGCAGTCCTACAAGGAACTTGCCGAGAAATTCCTCAAGAACTCGGATTTGACGGATGAAATCAAGGAGGCTGAAAAAAAGAACCTCTTCTTGCAAATCTCCGAGCTTCGCGGGGATTTTACGGGCTTGGGAGTTCCAAATTTAGAGAAATGTCTGAACTTCCTGACCACTTGTGCGCTGGAATCGCGCTGGGACGAATTTAAGAACGCGGCGGAAGCACTCGGGTATTACGCGGTTCTCTTCAGTTATCGTGCGGATATTTGCAAGTTGGATCGAAAGACAAAACAGGCGACTGCCGTGCTGGATCGGTTGGCCAAAAACGCATTGATTCGCTCTCTGCCGCCTCATGAGATGCATGCGATGATTCCCAACCTTCGGGATTTTGAAATTGCCGAAGGGGCCACTCTTTTCAAGCAGGGAGATGCCGGAGATGCGATGTATCTGATTGTGCATGGACTGCTCGGCGTTTACATCGAGGCCAAGGATGAACCTGAGCCGAAAAAAATCGCTGAAATCAAGGACGGTGACATCGTTGGTGAGATGGCCCTGATCAAGAACGCGCCGCGTAGTGCCACGATCATTGCCCAGTCTGATACGCAAATGATGCGCTTGGATAAGAATGCTTTCAAACGGCTCATTCTTCAATCCCCTCAAATGAAACAGGCGGTGCAGGCTCTTGCGGAGCACCGTTCGATGGACACCATCAACAAGCGGGCTGGCACAATCGACGTTTCCGATTGGAGTAAAACGGCCAGCCAGAAGGTCCGCGAGATGAGCGAGCGGATTCCTACTGGGTTTCTTGGGAAGGACGATGAAAAGGAAAAAGAAGAAATCAAGCGGGGAGTGGCAAGTGTCGATCATTGGAATAAAATGGTTGATAGCAGCACCTTCCCAGTTGTTTCCGAACTGGCACTGAGAAGGGAGATCGCGGCGCTGAAGGGCTGCCCAGTGACTAAGTCAGCATCTGCGGCCTTTACGCTGACGACGAGTAGTATAGTGACTTCCCTCCATCCAGTGATGGATTTAGTGGAACGTGATCCAGGTTTGGCCTTCCAGATGCTTCAGGCTGGCAACGAGGTGCGTCAGGCCAAAAAGAAAGATTCCTCGACGTTTATAGAAGACGTCCGGATGTGCGTGAACGTCATTGGAGAAAAACGGCTTGGATCGATGGCCAAGACGATGCCGCATTTCCACGAGAGTTTCATGTATCTGAACCATGATGAGAATTGGCACAGTTACCTCAAGTTCCTGCTCGCTACAGCCAATATCGCTCAATTCACCTGCCATTTCATGAAGTTAATCAGCCTCGAACAGACTGCGTTTTTGGGAGGTTTGATTCATGACATCGGGAAGTTGCTTTTCCTGAGTGTGCAACCGGCGGGCTTCAGCCACGTTTATCTTTACGCTCAAGAGAATAATGTGTCGACTTTGGAGTCGGAGCTGCTCCACATGAATCTATCCACCCGCCAGATGGGCATTGATTTTACAGAGAAAAAATGCTTCCCAACTTGTTTCAAAAACGTGATCCGTTGGGTGGAAGAACCAGATCAAGCCACTGAGGATATTGAGCTTGTTATGGTGGTGGCAATTGCACGCTACATGTGCCGCCTTTGCCGGGTTGGTTTCAGCGGGGACATCACCCACCAAGAACTGCTGCCTCTTGAACATTCTCGACTCTGGGATTCCATTCAGCATCGCGTTTTACCGAGCTTCAATGTTAGCAACTACGAGATGCAAGTCCGCAGCAGGTTGCGTCAACTCTGATCTCTCGCTGACGAACCCGAGCCGATCGCCACCGCCAAGGTGAACGGCGATGAAAATCTGCTGGGGTTAGTTTTATTGTCTGAGTTTAATTGAGGTCGCCTGTCAGTGGGACGAAGTCATAGCCCAAGCCTTGCAGGCCTTTCACTGTTTCGATGAGGTAGGCTGGATCAATATACCAATGGAAGTAGAATCCGGCCCAGCCGTCGCGGACGACTTTGAGCGCCTTGGCTCGTTGGATGATGTCTTGCGGGAGAGTAGGAGGCTGAATGTCATACCATCCCCAAGGATCAATGTAGCCGACACTTTCCGGGATGCGCTTGAGTCCATAGATGTCGCGGTAGATGAAAGGCGCGTTCAACTCCGTGGCTTGCATATTGCCCACTCCATCCGGGAAATAAAAAATCGCGCGATCGCAGGCGAACGGAAAAAGGCTCGCGAAGACTTGGTAATCCACCGCCGAGGCCAAGTAGTGGGGCGTGAGCCAACCCGTTGGCTTGAGACCTGCATTTT
Source organism: Verrucomicrobiia bacterium (assembly GCA_040378625.1). Taxonomy (GTDB): domain Bacteria; phylum Verrucomicrobiota; class Verrucomicrobiia; order Chthoniobacterales; family Terrimicrobiaceae; genus UBA967. The sequence goes on from JBEIMO010000190.1 coordinate 3,023, forward strand.
CAAGCAGCTTCATGCCGCGCGTTACGCGCTCGCGTGCCCACGCATCGGAATCTCCCGGGGCGGGACCGATGAGTGTTATGTTACCAGCGGCATCGGCTGTGACGCGGTAAAACTCGTAGTCCTCCGCACTCACGCCGGAGTAGGGATTTTGCACGCCGTCCATTTGGTGGGTGGTGCCGTGTTGTAGAACCTGTCCGCCTACACCGAGCCAGAGTTTTATTTCCTCAGTGAAAGGAGAGCCCGCAGCGATGCTGATGGTGTCGCTTTTGCCTTGGTTATAGATGCCCGCCCAGTCTCGATACTCGGGAATGAGGGCGATAGTAAATGGCACATTGAGAGGATCGATGGCCTCTCGTATTTTGCGGAGCACGCCAAGATCGCAATCCGGCCCGACATCCTCGATGCGGAAATAGGCGCGGTGTTTTTCCTCATGAAAAATCCCGAGCATATCGTGCAAAAGATCTTCAAATGCCAGCGAGCGG
>JBEIMO010000191.1:0-3494 GCA_040378625.1 Verrucomicrobiia bacterium
CTTTTTTCCGACAAAAAAATCAATTTCGTGGCGTCAGGAAAATGGTCAGAAGCCGAAAAATTTCCGAAGATCGTCCACGCCTTTTGAGTCGTTAATCGGCGCGGGGTCGTGCTCGGGTTCGCCTTCGTAGAATGCCAAGTCCCATGTTTGATCGAAGAGTTTGCGGAGTCCGCGCGTTGACAAAGTAACATTTCCATCACGCTCGAAAGCGGGATTTTTTGCGCAGTATATTTTCCAGAGTTGTGATTTTTTCATTTGAATTCGATGGCCCCGGCTTTGCGGAGTTGTTGAGCGCAGGCGTAGTTGAGGCGGACGGAGTCGGCGAAGTGGTCACCTGCTACCGAGCGCCATTCTTTGCGGCCTTTTTTGCTGACGATGATTTTCTGACCCATGAAGGCGGACAGGAATTCTTCGCCTGAGTCCTTTGGGAAAAATAGAAACGGGGATTTCCGCTTGGCGATGCGGTCGATGAAAAGCGAGACCTTCGACGCGAATTCGTTGACGGTGTAGAGCGGCATGGTTGGGTATTCTTTCAGAACGCTTTCGGAGATGCTGCCGAAGTTTGCTCCGGAGCCTTTTGCCGGGAAAAAGAAATTCCCCGAGAGATAGCACGCTCGGTAAACGGCGTTTGCGTTGAACCCTGAGTCGAGAAGGCCGCCGATAGGCGTGACCTCCCTGCCATCTGGCGTCTTGAATTTCTGCGACTGCGCGACCTCGATCATGTCATCGATGCCCGTCACGGTGCCGTAATCGAGCACATAGGAGTCTCCATTTTCTGCAAACGCCATCGTCGTCCAGTGCGAGGTGTCTTGGCCCACATCCGCCGACAGCGTAATGGCGACCGGCTCAATCGGGCAGGCTCCTCGGAGGTAGTCTTTGCGGCATGCAAGCACCTCTGCGCTGGTGGCTCCGGTGCCTTGGACGGTCCACCGGCGGGCGTTGCGCTTTTGGATGAATTGTTTCATGGCCTCGGTGTCTCCGGCTTTGCGGTCGAGATCGGCCTTGACCCACTCGACAGCGAGCGATCCCCACGGAATCCACCAGACAGCGGCGGCATCGTAGTGGAAAGCGATTCGCCCTGGTGCGCCGTGCGACTTCACGACATACCGGGAGTCTGATGACAAGGCGCGACGAATGCGTGGATCGTCCATGTATTCGTGCGAGCAGGTCGGGCAGACGAGGCGCGCGCTCTTGGCTACGCGGTCCCATAGCATGGCACCATTGGCGTCGGTCTCACGGTCGAAGGCGATGAATTTGAAATCCCACGGATGCACCTCACCGCATAGGCACTGCCAGGAGAATTCGCGCTTCTCGCAGAGGTCTTCCGCATCGTGGAAATCGTCGCCTTCCTCGCCACCTTGCGAGACGAGGATGCGGCGGGCATTCCACCTGTCGTGAGTTCGCCGGCGGAATTCCTCCAGCATGCCGCGTTTCCAACGCCACACTTCATCGGCTATCGCCCAACGGATGGATTTTTCCTGAAGGCTGGTGAGGTTGGCACCGCCGATGAAGAGCGGCATATGTGGAAAAAGGATTTCTGTCTTTCGTTTTTGGTGCCGGTCTTTGGGAAAGAGCTTTGCGACCGAGGGAATCGCTTCGAGCATCGGCCCGAGGCGCGACTCGGCCCACTGCTTGGCCGTCTTGTCCGTCTGCCCGGTCACCAGTGTCGGGCCTGGGTTCTCTGAAATAATCCACGCCAGGAGTGACTCGAAAAGAGTCGTCTTGCCACTGCCGACAGGCGCGCAAATGACAATCTCGTCATTCGTGTCTTTTGCAATCTCCTCAATCGGCTCGTTCATCCACTGCGCTGTCGTGGAATCAAATTGCGTATTTCGTGCCGAATGCGGCACAACGACATGGCGAGACATCCATTGAACCGGACTGAGGCGTTCGCCGGGGTTCACGCCGAGCTTGAAGAATTCTGCGATCATTCGTCGGAGAGTATTTTTAAAACGCGGTTTATTTCATCGTCCAATATCGGCACCATCTGTGCGGCGGATAACCCCTCAAGCCGACCAGGCAATGCGCCACTCCATGAAAGGAGTTGCGCCTTCACGGCCATGCCGAGAGCGATCTGATCTTCCTTTACTTTATCGACGGCGATGTGCTTTCCCTTCGTCACCTCAAGGAGATATTCGATGCGGTCGCCCTCGAGCTTGAGTTTCCTCAGCCTCGCCGCCTTCATGTCCTCCACGGGCAGGCCGGTAGTCTCGGATTCGGCCGCGAGGTTTCGAGCCTGCCGCTTCGTTACAGCAAGCTCGTCGGCAATGTGATCCGTCACCGGATTGCGCGGGCGTCCCTTGCCTCTCTTTGGGGTTTTCTTGGGTGTCATTATAGGGAAATGGGAAATTTATTGCTCACACGAAACTATCGAGCGACTGGCAAACTGCATTGGCTGAGTCAGTTGGTAGGGTTCCCAAGTTTTCCTGCGGACTTTTCGAGGGACGACAGATCATTTCACTTTTTGAAATGTTTTGTGTTGAGTGATTCAGTTCCTTTATTTTTTCTAAGTCACTTCGTAGTTCAGACACGACGCCGAACTTGTCGTTTTCAAAGTCTATTTCAGCCAAGTCAATGGCGCGATCTGCGATATAAATCAGCTCTTTGATTTGTGCTAGCGTCTCGTCGCGCTCGCGCCTCAAGACGCACATGGGCCTTTGACATTCGTTGTGGCAACTATGTATCGCAGTGGCATTTAAGTTGTCTAATTGCCTTATCGCCTTGTCTCTCTCACGCTCCAATCGTTGCGACACCGCACGCAATACCGGCGACCAATCGCCACCGGACGCGACAACGGCCGCGTCTGTCTCGGGTGTGTCGCTCATAGAAGTGGTATCCTTTCGGCGTTGATCCAGCCGGTATCGTGCTCCCAATAGAGTTCATTCTTTTCCATTCGGTTCGTGCCTTTTGCGTCTGCGTATTCTGTGCGTATATATTCCATCATGGCTTTCTTTGTCTTGAACGCCGCTTCCGGCAGTCCCTTGGTTTCACCCCTTAAAGCAGTTGATAGGATGTAGATGCTCATACTTTGCCGAGTAGTTCCCGCACGCGCTTGGCTTCCCGTTCCATTGGCTCGAGGAGATCCAGAGCGCGGGTTAGTTTGTCCTTGTCCCATTGCTGGATCTCGTCGCTCATCTTCCTTTGCCACAGGATGAACGACTGGCTTAGTCCCTCGATGGTGACGATGGCCTTGGTCTTGTCGGATGGGTTGAGTGCGGGCTTAGGCTCAGGCAGGGAGAGACCGAGGTCAAGTTCGAGCTGTGCTTCCGTGTCTGCGGTGAATTCGATACCCCAGCGTCCGTTGCTGTAGTCGCGGGATTGTGACAGCCACTTGGATGCGGCGCGCTTACAGGTCAAGATGTCCTTATGGATTACGGTCCACTCGGCTGTTGTGAGGTTGTCTGGAAGGTTCAGCCCGGCGAGGGTGAACATGGCTTGGTCGATTAGTTGCATGGTGTTGTTGTTTTGGTTTTTAGTTTTGCGATTGCCGCTGC
>JBEIMO010000192.1:0-3489 GCA_040378625.1 Verrucomicrobiia bacterium
GTCCTACGACCTCATGCTTCTGGATATGGAAATGCCGGAGATGAATGGCATCGAAGTTTTGACCGCGATGAATCTCGATCCTCGCCTGAAGGGGATTCCCACCATCGTCATTTCAGGGAATGAACAAATTGATCTCGTTGTTCAGTGCATTGAAGCTGGCGCGGAGGATTATTTGATCAAGCCGCCGAATCCGACTCTCCTGCGTGCGCGCGTCACAACATCATTGGAAAAAAAACGTCTCCGCGATTTAGACAAATTACGATTCGCGCAGATCCAGGCGGAAAAAGAACTCGTCGAAATTGAAAAGGAAAAATCCGAGCGTTTGCTTCTCAACATTCTGCCGGGAACAATCGCCGGACGCCTCAAAGGCGGAGAGAAGACGATTGCGAATGGCCACCAGACAGTGTCTGTGATGTTCGCCGATCTGTGCGGTTTCACGGCCCTGTCGCGCAAGACAACCCCAGCCGATCTCGTGACCATGCTCAACGGCATCTTCACCTCTTTTGACACGATTGTCGAAAAACACGGCGTCGAAAAAATCAAGACGATCGGTGATTGTTACATGTTGGTGGGCGGTTTGCCGACGCACCGTGAAGATCATGCCCAAGTCGTCGCCGATGTCGCCCTCGAAATGGTTCAAGCGCTGAATCATCTTAACCAGATGAATGGCACCGAACTTGCCATGCGTATCGGCATCCACACCGGCCCGGTTGTTGCCGGAGTCATTGGAAAAATTAAATTCACCTACGACCTCTGGGGTGACACCGTCAATGTCGCCAGCCGCATGGAATCCTCCGGCGCACCCGGCAAAGTCCATCTCTCCGAGCAAACCCAATCCGCACTTGGAAAAGACTTCATTCTCGAAGAACGTGGCATGGTCGAATGCAAAGGACTCGGCCAAGTAAAAACCTTTTTCCTCACGGGCCGCAATTAATCCGAAAGCGGATTTTTAGACAGAATTAACGCGAATTAAATTAGGCGCAACGTGTGGAAGCGGACAGCTTCTGCAGATTCGCAGTAGACCAACAAAGACCGCCTCTCCGATGCCATCTGCCCGACCTCATCGAGCACTTCGGCTACGCCGCCCAGCCCGAATCAAAAGCCCGTCGCCAAATGAAATGGTTCTGGAAAAGGCCTTCTCTATCTCAATTGTATCTTTTTGCGCAAAACGGAGGAGCAGTATGCTGAGAAAAGCGTCAGGTGTCGTTTTTTTGCCACCAAACATCCCATTTGACGAGAACAGACGCAAACTTTGTTGATAGTTCAATGCCCTTGGAGCCTTGCACATGCGTAAAATATTTGAGTGTCTGGCAATGTGGCATGTTTGTTGCTTAAATCCTTCATTTTCGTTCACTACTCCACTTAACCTGAGTTTAAGAAATCCAATAATCAATAAGTCATGGGTCACTATAAAAATATAGAATTAGATGAGCGCTTGGCGGCTGTCATTCGGCATATGAATTCCGTGGAAGAGTATCGCGAGATTCTGCAAAATCTTCAATCTACCTGGGATAATCTGACCCTTCTCGGTCAACTTTCGGGCATAGGGGCGGACATGAGTGGAACCCGCCAAGCATTTCAACAGCTTAGTAGTGATTTACTCATCCAATTGGCGGAGGAAACGCTTCGTAAGACCGTTTTAGAGATGGGGTCCAAAGCGCAAGTTGCTATCGATATCCTTGTGCGCAACTTGTTTGAACGCACTGCAGACATCGGATTTCTAGCTACAGATGCGGATATTAGCAGCTTTATTGCTTTGAGTGAAAAGGCAGCAGGGCCAAGTGGAGAAGTTCCTGCTGGCGATGAAGAGTTCTGTAAAATTCAACAGATTTTGCGCCAGCGTTTTTCAGAATACGTGGCGAAGTATTCCGTTTACTCGGATATCATCCTCCTCGATACCAGTGGCCAGGTTCTGGTCCGCCTTGATGAGACGATCATGGTTTCTCGAAGTGCCGATCCGCTAGTCGAGCGGGCCTTAAAAACCCGCGAAGCCTACATTGAAAACTACGGTGAACTGGATTTGCTTCCCGGTCAGGGGGCGGCTTTGGTTTATGCTTATCGCGTCACGGATGGGAGCGGCCAGGCGATCGGCGTCCTCTGCCTGAGTTTCCGATTTCAAGACGAGATGGAGAGGATTTTTGCGGACCTGAATTCCCCAGACGATTGGTCGGTGGTTCTTCTCTTGGATGAAAAGGGGAAGGTGCTGGCCAGTTCCGATGCGTATCACCTCCCGGTCGGAGCCACTGTGGAACGAGTGCTCTCCTCCGCGTGCGAGATTGTCCGCTTCGGTGCGCAGGAATATCTCGCCATTACTCGACATGCGGCGGGCTACCAAGGATACATGGGGCCTGGGTGGCATGGGCATGTGATGTTGCCGGTTCACCACGCTTTCAACAAAGATGTCTCAGCCGTCCTCAAGGAGTTGGATGGAAGTGCTCTCGCTGAGGTGATGAACAGTGCCTCCCTCTTTGGCGATGCCCTGCGATCCATTCCGAAAAAAGCCGAGCACATTCAACGCGATTTAAATCGTTCCGTCTGGAATGGCAATGTGCGACAGAGCGGGGGCAAAAAAGCGTTAAATCCCTCGTTTGCCAAGATCTTGCTTTGGGAAATCAGCAATACGGGAGCGCGCACAAAAGAGGTGTTTGAGCGATCGATCGCAAACCTTCATGAAACCGTCGTTTCGTCCATTTTGCAGGAGTGCCAGTTTCTTGCCTCCTTGGCCATAGACATCATGGATCGCAATCTCTACGAGCGAGCCAATGATTGTCGCTGGTGGGCATTGACTTCCACCTTCCGTGAACTTCTCGAAAATGAAAGCGTGACGCAAGGAGGGCAGGCCTTGATGTCATCGATACTGGGAACCATCAACGGTCTTTATACGGTTTATACGAATCTCATAGTATTTGATTCCCAAGGGCGTGTTGTAGCTGTCTCCCAGCCTACGGAGTCGGCTTTAGTCGGGGAGACGATCGATGAGAAATGGATTCCCCAAGTCTTGAATATCAATGATTCTCAGGGCTACACCGTTTCGGATTTCAGCCCCACGCCGCTCTACGCCAACCGGTTCACCTACATTTATGGCGCGGCCATTTTTTCCTTGAAAGGAAAGGGTTCCGTAGGAGGTGTCGGCATTGTTTTTGATTCAGAACCCCAGTTCGCAGCCATGTTGCGGGATTCATTGCCTCGCGACACATCGGGGAAAATTCGTGACGGGTGCTTTGGCGTGTTCATCGACGAGTTGGGCCAAGTGATCGCTTGCTCTGATGAACGCTACAAGCCGGGGGACTCGTTGGGGATCACTCTGACTTGCCTGCCGAAAAATATGGGTGAGGCGACCTCGCATGTCGTTCGGTTGGGCGGTCATTATTTCGCGATGGGGGCCCGCATGTTAGCAGGCTATCGCGAATACAAGGGCGAGCACGACAGTTACCGCAATAAGGTGTTGGCTCTGGTTTTCATGCGTTTGTGTGAGGCTCAGAATGAAAA
>JBEIMO010000193.1:0-3437 GCA_040378625.1 Verrucomicrobiia bacterium
AACACCCTCTCAAAACCCAAGATGGTTCTACGCGAGCCTGCGCTTCATTTCTGCCGGCGTCATCGGCGCTTTTTCGTCGGTTGACGTTTTCTTTTTCTACATCTTCCACGAGTTGGCCCTCATACCAACCTTCCTGCTCATCGGCATCTGGGGCTCGGGAGATCGCCAAGCCGCTGCTTGGAAAGCGACCATTTACCTTGCCACGGGCAGCTTCATTCTTTTGCTCGGAATCATTGGAGTTTATTTGATCCAGCCCGAAGCGGTTCGCTCCTTTGACTTGCGGCAGATTGTGGCTAATGCCCAAACAGGGATGATTCCTGATGCACCGGTCGTTTACCTCCTCCTTCTTGTCGGCTTTGGGATTCTGGTTTCGCTTTTCCCATTCCACACCTGGGCGCCGCAAACCTATGCCTGCGCCCCAGCACCTGCATCCATGCTGCATGCGGGAGTTTTGAAAAAATTCGGCCTTTATGGTTTGATCCGCATCGCCGCGCCGATCCTGCCGGAATCCGTCCAGCGCTTCATGCCGCTCCTTCTTGTATTGCTCGTCTGCAATATCCTCTATGTCGGCTACATCACAATTGCTCAACGCAAATTGGACTGGATGCTGGGCTATTCCAGCGTCATGCACATGGGCTACATTTTCCTCGGATTTGGTGCATTGAATCAAATCAGCATGACTGGCGCGTCTCTCATGCTTCTCAGTCACGGCCTGACCATCGCCGTTCTCTTTGCCTTGTGTGGAGAAATCCGCGAACGCACCGGAACGCTGGATTTCTCAGAACTCGGCGGCATTGCCCGCGCCACGCCACGCCTCGGTCTCGCCTTTGGATTTGCCGCGATGGCGTCAGTCGGACTCCCCGGTTTCGTTGGCTTCGCGGGTGAGCTTCTGGTTTTCTTTGGTTCCTTCGCCGGGGGCCAACCAATGATGGGCTTTATCAATGGCAAAGAAGTCTTCGCCTTCAACGCCCTGCAGATCGCAACCATTTGCGGCGTCTGGGGAATTGTTATTTCAGCGATCTACATGCTTCGCGCTTATCGGCGTGTTTTCATGGGTCCGCTGCCTGAACGCTGGTCGAGGCTTCCCGATCTCGCTGGAGCTCCTCAATTAGCCATCGTTCTCTTACTGGCCGTGATGCTTGTTCTCGGCTTCTTCCCACAAATCCTTGTTAATCTCGTCACACCTGCCCTGATCATCCCATGATTTCACCTATTGCACTGGAAGTTTGTGTTGTCTGTCTGGGCATCTTTCTGCTCATGGCGGAGTCATTCACGGTCAAAACCAACAAAGCCACCTTGGCCCATGGAGCCATTTTTGGACTCGTCTGTGTTTTCATCCTGACCTTTTTTATTCAACCCTCGTCGGCTGCGATGCAATCCTCCGGGTTTTATGTGGTGGACGGTCTTTCGTTGTTCTTCAAACGATTTGCCATTCTTTCGACCATCGTCACGCTTCTTCTGGCGGTTGATTACGCTCCGATTGTTCAGCGGCTGGTTCCTGCCGAAAAACCCGAAGCGGGAAGTGGCGAGTTTTACATCCTGCCGGTTTTCACTTGTGCCGGACTCATGTGGATGGCCTCCGCCGCCGATTTCATCATGATCTTCTGCGCGTTGGAGCTCGTCACCATCTCGCTCTACATCCAAGTCGCCTATACCCGCCGCAGCATGGCGAGCCTGGAAGCCGGAACCAAGTTCCTCGTTCTCGGGGCTCTTTCCACTGGTTTCTTTGTCTATGGCATCACCTGGATCTTTGGAATGACCGGACAAACCGGCCTCGCCGAAATCCAACGAGCTCTCGTGCTCAGCGCGTCAGCCAATCACCCAGCCATCCTTTTCGGTTTTGCCATGATCCTTGTGGCGATCTGTTTTAAAATTGCCGCCGCGCCTTTTCAATTCTGGGTTCCCGACGTTTACCAAGGCGCACCAACTCCGATCACCGCCTACCTCGCCGTGGCCTCCAAAGCCGCAGGATTCCTTATCCTCATCCGCGTGCTGGAGCCATTTCTCGCCGTATCGGCGTTCCAGAACAAGTTGGTGCTCGTGCTGGTCCTCTTGGCTGCGCTCACATTGATCTACGGAAACCTCGCCGCCATCCCGCAAACCAATTTCAAACGTCTGTTGGGTTATTCCAGTATCGCCCATGCCGGCTACCTCTTGGTTGGACTGGCTGCCATCGGGAATGACTTCGCCGGAAGAGCGGTTGTTTTTTATCTTTGTGGATATTTCCTGATGACCTTTCTGGCTTTCCTGATCTTGATTCCAGTCACCAAATCCACTGGTGGTGATGATATCTCCCATTTCAATGGTCTAGCCCGTCGCTCGCCATTTCTCGCATTCTCGATGCTTATTGGTGCCGCCTCGCTCGCTGGCGTTCCTTTCACCGTCGGGTTCTTTGGAAAATTCTTCATTTTTGAAGCCGCTCTCCAGCAGCATCTCTACCTCTTGGCCTTCATCGGCGTGGTGACGGTCGCCAGTGGCTTTTACTACTACTTCAAAGTCGTTCGCGCCATGTATTGGCAGCCACCGGCAGATGACTGTGCTCCGGTCGTCGTTCCAGCCCTTTCCAAATTCGCCATCATAGCTTGTGCCGCCCTGATTATCGTTCTGGGCTGCTATCCGCAGCTTTTGATTCGGATGCTTCCGTAACAGCGGTTGCCGCACAATGGATGATTTCTGGCAGCAATGGCAACCCAGAGAGCGTGCCACGCTGTGCTTCATCATTCGCGATAACCAAGTCCTTTTAATCCGCAAAAAACGCGGACTCGGAGCCGGTAAAATCAACGCCCCCGGCGGACGCCTCGAAATCGGAGAAACGCCCAACGAATGCGCCATCCGCGAAACACAGGAAGAAGTCGGCCTCACCCCTATTGGAGTGCAAGAACGCGGCCAACTCCACTTCCAATTTGCTGATGGCTACAGCCTCCATTGCACCGTCTTCACCGCTTCAGACTTTTCTGGCGAGTTGATCGAAACCGATGAGGCCCTCCCGCTCTGGACAGCAATCGATGCCATTCCCTACCAAGAAATGTGGGCCGACGACATCCATTGGCTCCCCGGAGTCCTTAATGGCGGCACCTTCCGTGGCTACTTCCATTTTGACAACGAAACGATGCTCACCAACAACGTGAGCTGGCTTGAAGCTTAAGTCAAAAATGACACAGCGGGGAAAGATTTATACCAAAAGATGGATATCTGTTATGCGAAGCATCTCAGGGCCACAAACATTTCCTGTAAATCATCCTGGAATCCTGTCCAAAAATCCATATTCGGGTTCAAATCATTCCCACCTGATCGAGGATCGACAGGATCTTGCAAGTAATCTCCAAGGTTAATCTTTGTTTGATGCAGTGAAGGCTGTCGCAAACAAAGAACGTATTCGCAGCCATGAGTATTATGTTCATAGAGGATTGTCTGGGGTGGGCGTTTATTTTTAGGGG
>JBEIMO010000194.1:0-3414 GCA_040378625.1 Verrucomicrobiia bacterium
GGGTGCGAGCAGGTCGAATTTTTATTTGCCCCGAATCCCGGCGAGCCAGAGCGGGCGTTGCGTGCGATTGCTTCGAGCGGGGAAATTTCCCGCGTCATGCTCGCCTTGAAAACATCCCTCGCCGCACAAGACAGCGTGCCAATTTTGATCTTTGATGAAATCGATGCGAATGTTGGCGGTGAAATCGGCGCCAAGGTGGGAGGTAAAATGAAAGAACTGGGATCAACGCATCAAGTCTTCTGCATCACCCACCTGCCACAAGTCGCCGCCGGAGCCGTTGCGCAATTTGTGGTTACCAAAGAAACATCCGGCGAAAGGACCCGCACGAAATTGATCGAAGCCGATGCCGATGCGCGCGTCACCGAGATCGCTCGCATGCTTGGCGGAAAACTGGATTCCGCAAGAACCCATGCCGCCGCACTTCTTGCTGGCAAATAGGACTTCTCCAAAAACGATGATCGTTTAGATTTTTCCAAACAGCGAATGACCAAAAGCGTAAAAAACCTGGAAGACAAAGCCAGCCATGAGCAGGAAATGGAAAAAGCCGTGCGCACCCTGCACCAATGGAAACTCCGCGCCGAAGGAGCCATGCTCGCCGCCGGTGAGGTCTTTCGCGAGTGGGACACCGCGCTGGATGAATCCCTTTATTCCGGCGCTATGGAATCGATTCTGGGAATCTATCCCCATGAGCTATCGCCCCGGTTTGAAACCTGGATTTCGTTGATCCATGCGGATGACCGGGCCGAATACCAACAGGAAATCGAACGCGTTCTTCGGGAGGGAGGTCCATTTGAAGCTGAATACAGGGCGCGCAAGAACAACGGAAATTTCACGCTCCTCCTTGAACGCGGCTACTTCATTCCGCCATCGGAATCGAGCAATCCTGTGCTCTCTTCGGTGATCAAGGACATCTCCGAACTTCGCGAGATGGAATCCCGTTTGCAGCACACCCAGCGCATCGAGGCATTCAGCAACCTCACTGGAGGCGTTGCGCATGACTTCAACAACATGCTCTCGGTCATCATTGGCTATGCACAAATGATGCAGGAGGAAATTCCCAATACGGACGAGAACCATACGTTTCTTGGGGAAATTGAAAAAGCCGCCCTCCGGGCCACCTCGCTTACGAACCAACTTCTTGCTTTCAGCAAACCGCCAGCCATCAAAAGAGGGGCGATTTCACTCAACGACCTCCTGCTCGAGGTCAGCAAAATGTTGAAACGTTTGCTGGGGGAACAGATCGAACTCGTCATCGAACCCTCCGAAAATCTTGCCACCGCACAAGGCGACCGCAGTCAAATTGAGCAAGCATTCATCAACCTCGCCGTGGGAGCCAGATCGTCGATGCCCGAAGGCGGCAAAATCACAATCACCACGAAAAACGAAATATTGCGCGAGGCAAAAATGTTTTACGGCCGAACGCTTACACCTGGACATTATTTGCATGTCGAATTTCTCCAGACGTCGCGGACGCGCATCGAGAATTCCGCCAGCAACAGCGGCATCAGCGCAGCCCAAGGCGTTATTGAGCAGAATGACGGCCAGCTTTTCGTTTCGCTCTCAGACAACAACGCTTCGCGCTGCGACATTTATTTGAGGGCCTTTGAAGACACCCCCCAAGCTCCAGCTATTTCCCAAAAGCCCAAGCCCACAAAATCCTCAACCATTCTTCTTGTTGAGGACGACACCGCCATGCGGCGCTTTATTCGAACTGTTCTGAAGCGAGTTGGTCACGTGGTAATATCTGCATCGGATGGAAAAGATGCTCTCGACCAGGTCCGAAAAGATCCAACGATTCAACCCGATCTTCTGCTTACCGACATGGTCATGCCTCACGTGGGGGGACTCGCCCTCGCCGAGGAACTCCGCAAAAAATTTCCAGACCTCGGCGTGCTTTTGATTTCCGGCTATCCCGAACAGCAACCCTTGGCCCAACAAGCCGGACCAAATTTTTCCTTTTTGAGAAAACCTTTCGTCACAGGGGAACTGATTTCCAAAGTCCACACCCTGCTGCCGAGGGAGTAAGTTTCGGCAGGCTCAACAAAAAACCAGCAGTTGCCTGTGCAGCAGGGAACTCAGGTTATAGTTTTTGATTTTGTGGATTGTGCTTTCGTCGAGGTGATATCCGTCGGCGACCAACAAAACACCAGTCGGACTATAAATGCCGCTTGCCAGTTGCATGCCCACCGTCAACTCATCGACCATTACTTCCTTCACTAAACGCGGGAGCGGCGTTGCTTCCGCACAGCGAAGAAACAAGCGCGTGGCGTCAGGGTCGAAAGCGGTTCCGGACAACTCCAACACCCGATCAACCGCCTCTTCATGAGGCAATCCGCATGTCACATAAAAAACCACCACCGCCAGACAGCGGGCGGTCCAAGGAATCATCTCGCCAGCGAGTCCATCGGGGAATCCCGTGCCGTCAAACTGCTCATGATGGGCGCGGATTGTTTCTCCTACCGGCTTGAGGGTATCCACAAACGACGCAAGGGTCTGGCCGTGGATCGTGTGATTTTGAAAAACTGTTTTTAATTCAGGCGGGAGATCCTCCGCATTGTTTTGAATCGACGACATGAAGCTCCAAGGCACTGCGGTGAGTCCAATATCATAAAGTCGCGCGCTGACATCGAGGATATGCTTTTGCTCCTCATCAAAGTAATGCGTGTCCGCCATGATGCGGCAAATTTTTGTCACCGCCTTCGCCTGCTCGCCCAGAAGCGGATTGAAGGTCGTGAGCATACGCTGGCAGAGTTCCAGCGAACGGCTGAAATTCGTCTTCAGCGCGGCATGAGATTCATCGATTTCCTGTTTGTCTGCATCGAGTTCCTTGAGTTGGCGATCCATCTGCTCGTTGGCAAGAGAGAGCTTTTGATTGAGTTCCAGAGTGGTTTTTTCCAACGAAATGTTCTTCTGGATGAGATCATAGCGCTGCACGGCGTTGTGCAGGGTCGCAATCATCTCCGCAGAAATCCAAGGCTTGGTTACAAAACGGAAAATTTCGCCGCTGTTGACAGCTGCCTCCACGATTTCCATCGATTTGATGCCCGTAATCAAAATGCGCGACGTAGAGGGTTGGATTTGCGCAAAGCGGTTCAACAATTCCGCGCCCATTATCTCAGGCATGTTGTGATCCGCTATGACAACAGCAAATTGCCGATCAACCGCCAGGCGCAACGCGGCATCGGCGCTCTGGGTGCTGAATGATTCGTAGCCCGCTCGGTTTACCAAATCCTCCAAAACCTTAAGAATTAAAGGATCATCATCGATGCAAAGTATGGATTGTCTCAAAGGGTTCACAAGATATGGGCGGGTTAGATGTTAAGAATTAATATCAATGTGGGGGAAAACCAATAAGGCTTCTGCCCTATATTCAGGCAGGCTGCTCGAAAATAGCACCTCGGCGCCGATTTCACC